>JBAUGC010000210.1:0-5371 GCA_049679485.1 Xanthobacteraceae bacterium | reverse complement strand
AAGCCGGTCCGCAAATCCGGCTCCCCCCGCGAGATTTGTCCGCCACTCGGCCTGACCAGGCCAGCGATCGCCTTAAGCAGTGTCGACTTGCCGCAACCCGACGGTCCCAGCAGCGACACGAACTCGCCGCGCCGCACCGTCAGGCGGAGACTCTCGACCGCGACCACGCTGCCGAAGCGGACATCGAGGTTCTCGATCGAGAGAACTGGCTTGGACGGTGCCAGCGGGGCCGCGTCCAATCGATCGGTCAAGACGATCGCGTTCATGACGTCAGTTGGTCGGCATCACTTGGGTGGTGAAAGCCTTGGCGACGTCGACCGGTTGTTTTTGGAAGCCGGCGGCGAGCAGAAGCTTTTGCGCGGAGCTCCAGCCGGCTTCGTCCATATAGCCGACCGGCTTGCTGTCGGGCTGCAGCAGCGGCACGCTTGCCTTCATCATCGCCAGTTCATGGTCGTAAGTGAGTTTATCGCCGTATTTGACCGTGATCTTGGCCGCCTCTTCCGGGGCCGCAATCGCGGTGTTCCAGCCTTTCAGCGTCGCTGCGACGAACTTTTTGACCAGCTCCGGCTTCTCCTTGAGCATCTTTTCCGTCGTGAACAACGTGTCGGCATAGAGGTCGATGCCGTAGTCGGACGGATAGACGATGTCGACCGCGAAGCCTTTTTCCTTGGCCGCCAGCACTTCGTTGATGAGGTAGCCCGGCCACACGTCGACAGTGCCGGTCAGCAGCGGCGTCATGTCGAATTTGACCGGAATTTCGGTGAGCTTCGATTTGTCGATACCGGACTTGGCGAGCACCGCCCGATAGACCAGTTCCTCGTTGCCGCCGATCTTCACCCCGACTTTCTTGCCGACGTAATCGGTCGGCGCCTTGATGCCGGACTTGGCCAGCGAGAACAGCACAAACGGATTGCGGCGGTAGATCACCGTGAGCGCGACGACGGGAACGCCTTTACTGCGCGCGATCAGGATCTGATCGGCGCCGGTAACGCCGAACTGCTCGTTGCCGCCGGTCACCATTTGCACAGCGGGGAAATCGGGACCGCCGGGCTGAATGTTTACGTCGAGGCCTTCGGATTTGTAGAATGCCTTTTCCTTCGCCACGTAGAACCCGGCAAACTGCGCCTGATTGAGCCACTTCAGGCGAAGCGTAACCGCCTCATCGGCGTACGCGGTGGCGAACAGACTGCTCAAAGCCAGCAAGAGAATGGATGCCATAACGCGCATGGTCGCTGCCTTCCTGTAGGAGCCCGGCAAGCACGACTATGCGTTCGGACCAGTGAGCGCCACTAGAAGCAATTTCTGGCCGCAGCGAGCGAAAAATCAGCTCGCTCGCCGGAAAACCGTTTAGAATGCCCCGGTAAGCGGCACAAACACTCTTGTTGGAGGCGACTTTTGAGCCGGTTGGCCGGAACGAGCAGACGGCGAACCCGGGCGCCGCAGGCGCCGCCCGTGACCCGCAAAGTCGCCAATCCGCGGAAGCGGCTGCGCCCGCCGCGGCTTTTGACTTACGTCGACGCGGTGGCCCGCCACGGCTCGATCCGCAAGGCCGCGGATGCGCTCAACGTCGCCTCCTCGGCCTTGAACCGGCAAATCCTCGATCTGGAAACAGACTTGGGCGCGGCGTTGTTTGAACGTTTGCCACGGGGCGTTCGCCTGACCGCCGCTGGCGAGGTTTTTCTCGCCTATACGCGACAGGCGATTTCAGAGCTGAAAGCAGTCGAGTCGCAGGTCGAACAACTGCGCGGGCTGGTGCGCGGGCAGGTTGGCATTGCCGCCGTCGAATCGGTTGCGGGCGAATTGCTGCCGTCGGCGATTACCAAATTCCAGGTCGAGCATCCCAACGTCCGCTTCAATGTCCGCATCGGCGCACCGGAGGAACTCGTTTCCGCGCTGATCGCCGATCAAGTCGATCTCATCCTGACGCACCACCCGCCGCCAAGGAAACACACCGCCATCGCGGTCGCAGCCCAGCAGGCGCTATGCGCACTGATGGTCCACGACCATCCGCTCGCCAAGCGCAACGAACTGCATTTGCGCGACTGCCTGGCCTATCCGCTGGCGCTCGGCGATGCGACCTTGGCGGGGCGCGCCCTGATCGAGCAGGTATTGGCGCAAGCTTCGTTCGATCTCGATCCGCGCCTTGTCTCGGATTCGGTCGAGACCATGAAAGCCTTCGCACGGATGAACCGCGGCGTCTGCTTTCAGTTCCGCACGCCGGGCAAGGCGGTGATCCCACCGGGCGACATGATCGCGCTGCCGCTGATCGATCCGCCGCTGCTGCACGCCCGGCTCTTTCTAGCAACACGCCGCGGACGGGTGTTACCGATTGCCGCAGCAACGTTTGTTGAAGTGCTCAGAACCGCGATGACGTGAGGCCGTGATTACCTGCGCAGATACGGCTCGCCAAGTGCGCGCGGCGCGGTTTGTCGTCCGGCCAAGCCGCCGACCGCGAGCAGCGCAAGCAGATAAGGCAGCATGATCAGGAACGCATTCGGCACATTGACGCCGAGCGTCGGCAACTGAAACTGCAGCGCCGTCGCTGCGCCGAAGAGCAGGCATGCGAGTACCGTGCCCGTCACCGTCCATTTGCCAAAAATGACAGCGGCGATCGCGAGGTAGCCGGCGCCGCGGGTCATGCCTTCGGTAAAGGTATGGATGTCGCCGATCGACAGGAACGCGCCCGCCAGCGCCGACATGAAGCCGGCAAAGATAACGCCCATGTAACGGATCCAGGTCACCGACACGCCCGATTTATCGACCGCGCGCGGCTCCGCGCCGGCGGCATGAATGGTGATGCCGAGCGACGTGTAGCGCAGGACAAGCGCCGTCAGAATGATAATGGCGACGCCGACATAGAGGAGCCACACCTGCCGGAACACCGCGTCGCCGAAAACCGGGATATCACCAAGCAGCGGCGGGCTCCATTTCGACAGACCAGGGATCTGTTCGCGCGAGCGCGCGCCGAAGATTTCCCGATAGGCGAGCGTGGTCGCGCCCAGCACTAAAATGTTGATGCCGATACCGGTAACGATCTGATTGGCGCGCAGCGTGTTGCTCAGCAACGCCTGCAGCAGCGCGACCGGAAACACCACGACAATACCGATCAAAAGACCCACTTCCGGACTGCCGGTGGCCCACGAGCCGACCGCCGCGCCAAAGGCACCGGTCAGCATCATGCCCTCGATGCTCATGTTGAGGACGCCCGCCCGCTCGCTCACCAGTTCGCCGGTGCCGGCAAGCAACAGCGGGACCGCAAGGCGGATCGACGAGCCGATGAAAACCGCGAACAGTTCCCAGGTCATGGGCGCCGTCCGATGAAAAACGCAGCACCCGCGAGCGTCACGACGATCAGTCCCTGGATCACCATGACCAAAGCGGTCGGCACGCCGGCGACCATTTCCATATTGATGCCGCCGGAACGAAGAAAGCCGAACAACAGCGCTGCCGCGATCACGCCGACCACCGAACCGCGCGCCAACAGGCCGGCGACCAGCCCGTCGAAACCATAGCCGGACGAAAAGCCGTCCTTGAGCACGTATTGGTCGCCGAGCAGCATGAAGCCGCCGGCGAGTCCGCCGAGCGCGCCGGCAATCGCAAGCGCCAGCATCACCATGCGCTGATAGGAAATGCCGGCGCGGTTGGCGGCGACCGGATTAAATCCGACCGCGCGCAGTTGCACGCCAAACAAAGTCTTGCCCAGCACGATCGCGGCTATGATCGCGATAATGACGGTAATCGGCAGACCGATATGCACGGGGAAGGAATAATCGCCGGTCAATAGCGGCAGCTTGGTCGGGTCGGGAATTTCGAGGGATTCCGGCAGCGTCGCCGAACTGGTCATTGGCTTGCGCAACAAGGCCGGCGACTGCACGCACCAATATACCAGCCATACCGCGATGAACGACAGCAACAGCGTGCTGATGACTTCGTTGGTGCCGACCTTGATTTTCAGAATACCGGCAATCGATCCCCAGAGCATGCCTGCCACCGCGGCGGCTATTAGCGGAATGATGAACGGCAAACCCGCCGGCAGATGGGCGACGCCGCCATAAAGGGCCACCGCCGTGGCGGCAATCCCGCCGACAGCGATCTGGCCCTCGCCGCCGACGTTGACGAGATTGGCGCGGTTGGCGATGACGAAGCCGATACCGACCAGAGCGAAGGCGATGCTGCGGTTGATCGAGGCGGCAATCGCGTAAGGCGAGCCGACGGTGCCAGCGACAAAGGCGGACAAGGCGTCCGGCACCGAAACGCCGATGGCGAAGATCAACGCAAGTCCGAGCAGGCCCGCGACCACGACCGCGGTGATGGAAATCACTACCGAAGGCCGCAGCCATGCGCTGATCTTGCTTTTGGCGTTCACGGTCGCGTCGGTCATTGCGCTTGCCCCGCCATCATCGCGCCGATGCGTTCGCGCTCGCTCGGATCGGCGGCGCAGTTGCCCATGATCCGGCCGCGATAAAGGACGACGATGCGATCGGCCACCGCGATGAGTTCGTCGAGCTCGGAGGAAATCAGCAGAACCGCGGCGCCGCGCCCGCAGGCGGAGCGAATGTGGCCGTAGACGGCGGCAACCGCGCCGACGTCGAGCCCGCGCGTCGGCTGGGCGGCGATGAGGAACGTCAGTTTGGGCAGCGTTATCTCCCGCGCCAGCACCGCCTTCTGCTGATTACCGCCGGACAGCGAGGAGAAGGCGATGTCGGGACCTGCGGCGCGCACGTCGAAACGCGTCATCAGATCGCGGGCCGCCTGCACCAGTTCCCTGCGCCGCAGAAAACCAAAGGATGTGAAGCCGTCGAGTCGGTTGAGAAAGATGTTCTCGGCGACACTCATCTCCACCACGCAGCCGACCGCATGCCGGTCCTCCGGCACAACGCCGATCCCGGCTGCCGTGATCTGTTTCGGACTGAGGTGCGTGGTCTCAGTGTCGCCGAGAAAGACCCGGCCTTCGGTCGGCGCCAACATGCCGGAAAGGACCGCGGCAAGCTCGCTTTGCCCGTTGCCTTCAACGCCGGCGACACCGACGATTTCGCCCGGTCCAATTGCCAAGGTGAAATGGTCGAGCCGCGTTACGCCCTGATTGTCGATGACAGTCAGCCCGTCGATCTGTACCGCTTCGTGCGGCGGCGTTTCGCTGGGGACCGGTTCTGGCCGGCCGCGCACCGGCTCGGCCACACCGAGGGTCGAGGCGGCGGATTTGTCGAGCGATTTGACGTCGCCCTGGATCATCGCGCGCACCAGTGCGTCGATTTCCTCGGCGGGATGATTGGAGCGCGCGACTACGCGGCCGCCGCGCAGCACGGTCACACGGTCCGCAGCCTTCTTGATCTCGGCAAGCTTGTGCGTGACCAGGACCACCGCGGCTCCG
>JBAUGC010000209.1:0-1929 GCA_049679485.1 Xanthobacteraceae bacterium | reverse complement strand
GCGCGAAACCGGAATCCGTGGCCGCTGATCTTGCGGCTAAGGGTAAGGAATGCCTAACTTGATTTGACGGGGGTTATGGATTCCTCGACCCCGGATAACGGAAAGAACCCATGCCCGCGCAGATCTACCTGTTCCCCTGCCTGAAGGACAATTTCGGCGTTCTGCTGCACGATCCGGAGAGCGGCGCGACCGCCGCCATCGACGCGCCGGAGGCCGCGCCGGTCGAGGCGGCACTCGCCAAGACCGGCTGGCGCCTCACCGACATTCTGGTGACCCATCATCACGGCGATCACACCGCCGGCATTCCGGAATTGAAGCGCAAGCACAAATGCCGGGTGACCGCGCCGCGCAACGAAGCCCAACGCATCGCCGACGTCGACCAGACCGTAGGCGAGAATGATGCGGTCCGCGTCGGCTCGCTCGATGGGCGCGTGATCGAGACGCCCGGCCACACCGCGGGCCACATCTCCTATTTCTTTCCAGCCGACAAGCTCGCCTTCGTGGGCGACACCCTGTTCTCGATCGGCTGCGGCCGGGTCATCGAGGGAAATCCGGAAATGATGTGGCAGTCGCTGATCAAGCTTCGCAATCTGCCCGACGACACCAAGTTCTACTGCGGCCACGAATACACTGACGCCAACATCCGCTTCGCCAAGACCATCGAGCCGGACAACAATGCGCTGGCGGCGCGGGCCGACGAGGTCAAGCGCCAGCTCGCCGCGGGCAAGCCGACCATCCCGACGACCATCGGCGCGGAGAAGGCGGAGAATCCGTTCCTGCGCGCTGACGTGCCTGAGGTTGCCAAGTCGGTTGGACTCTCCGGCAGTCCGGCTTGGAAGGTGTTCGCGGAGATCCGCGAGCGCAAAAATCGCTTTTAGAAGAAGCGGCTGCAATGCCGCCGCTGACCGCCGCGGACGTGATCCGGCTCCTTGATCTCAAGCCGCATCCGGAAGGTGGAAATTTCCGCGAAACCTTCCGCGATACGCAGCGCGTCGAGGGCGACCGTGCCGCGTCGACCGCCATCTACTTCCTCCTCGCGCGCGGCGAGCGATCGCACTGGCATCGGGTCGATGCGGCGGAGGTCTGGCACTGGCACGCCGGCGCGCCGCTCGCGCTCGAAATTGCGCCGGTATCAGGACGGCGCGAGCGGGTAACACTCGGCTGCGATCTCGCCGCCGGCTGAACGCCCGCAGGGCGTCGTCCCGGCTCACGTGTGGCAAGCAGCGCAAAGCCTCGGCGACTGGACTTTGGTCGGCTGCACGGTCGCGCCGGGCTTTGAGTTCGCAAAATTCGAACTGGCGCCGAAGGGGTGGGAGCCGATCTAATAACGCGCTATCAAAAAGATGAGCTGGTGAAGGACGGCTCGCTCAACTGAGCGCGTTAGAGAAAACCAGGGGTGCGACCCCCGGTTTCTCCGCCTAACAATGGACGCGCTACTTGACAGCAGATCTGGGGAGCGACCCCTTGCATCAAGGCTCGTCAACGTCCGCAGGTTAGACATACCCGCCGATGAAGTGGGCAAAGCGATAATACCAGCCGCTTGCCGGACACAACAATGCGTGCGTGCAGCTTCGGTAAACGAGTTGGTGTCGCGCCCCGCCATTCAGGCAATCCAAGTCGCGGACAATTGTTATCTGGCGGTTATCGCTATTTTAACCATACCGGGCCGCACTCGTGCCAAAGCGGTGACGCTGAGGCGTAAAAAGCTAAGTGATGTATTGCCCGCCGTTCGCGGTCAGCGTCGAGCCGGTGATGAGTCCGGCATCGTCGGAAGCGAGAAACACGACGCAGCGTCCGATCTCTTCCGGTTCGCCCAGCCGGCCGATGGGGATGGTCGGCAGGATACTCTTCTCCAGCACATCCTTCGGGACCGCCTGCACCATCTCGGTGTTGATGTATCCCGGCGCGATCGCGTTGACGTTAATACCC
>JBAUGC010000208.1:0-11325 GCA_049679485.1 Xanthobacteraceae bacterium | reverse complement strand
GCCCGGATCGAACCAGGAATTGACCCAAATGATCTTGAACTTCATGTCGGGCCTGATCGACTGGGCGCCCAACATCGTCGCGTTGATGTTGGAAATGACCTCCGGGATCGGGAACGACACGATGTAGCCGACGATGCCGGTCTTCGACATTTTGGCCGCGATCTGGCCCTGAATGTAGCGCCCTTCATAGAAGCGCGCGGCATATGTGCTCATGTTCTTGGCGCGCTTGAAGCCGGTAGCGTGCTCGAAGAACACGTTCGGATATTTGTTCGCCACTTTGAGGGTGGCGTCCATGAAGCCGAACGACGTGGTGAAGATCAGTTTGTTGCCGGCGCGGGCAAGCTGCTCGATCGAGCGCTCGGCGTCGGGGCCCTCGGGAACATTCTCGAGAAACGTTGTCTCGACCTTGCCGGCAAGCGCCTTTTCCATGGCCTTGCGGCCGACATCGTGCTGGTAACTCCAGCCGAGATCGCCGATCGGGCCCGTATAGATGAATCCGATTTTCAGCTTCTCAGCCGCGTAGGTTGTGCCGAACGTCGCGACGGCGAGCGCCAGCGCGGCCGCCATGGCAACGATGTTCCATTTCTTCATAGTTTCACTCCGGGTTGGAAAGACAGGCGTATTTTCACATTCCCCCTACGTGCGAAGCGCCCGTAACGCGCCCGCAGGGCGTCTTAACGGTCTGGCACGAAGACCACACCTAACGACGCAGGCGCGGCGGACCCGGCGGTGCCGCGCGCCCGCGAAATCAACACGAGAACGATGACCGTGGCAAGATAGGGCAGCGCGTTCATCAGCTGCTGGGGTACGCCGAGCTGCAGCGGTTGCAAGGCCAGCCCCAGGATGCTCACCGCTCCGAACAGGTAGGCGCCGATGACGAGACGGCCCGGCCGCCAGGAGGAGAAAACCACCAGCGCCAACGCGATCCAGCCGCGCCCGGCGGTCATGCCCGGGATGAAGAACGGGGTATAGGACAGCGATAGAAAGGCGCCGCCAAGTCCCGCGCAGGCGCCCCCGAACAACACGGCCAACATCCGAATCCGCAGCACCGGGTAGCCGAGCGCGTGCGCCGAGGTGTGATTGTCGCCCACCGCGCGCAGAACGAGGCCGGCCCGGGTGCGGTAGAGAAACTGCCAAATCGCGATAATGAGTGCGATCGAGAAATAGATGAAAGCGTCCTCACCGAACACGATTCGCCCGATCACGGGCAGATCGGTGAGGATCGGCAGATACAGCCGCGGCGCCTGCACAATCTGGTCGCCGACAAAGCCCGCGCCAATCAGTCCCGAGAGACCGACGCCGAGGATCGTGAGCGCCAGGCCGGCCGCGACCTGGTTCACCGCGAGCCCGAGCGTGAGGATGGCGAAAACCGCCGACAACGCAGCACCGGCCACGATGCCGCAGAGCGAGCCGATCAGCGTCGAGCCGGACAAATAGGCGCCGGCGAACCCGCAGGCGGCGCCCATGATCATCATCCCCTCGATGCCAAGATTGAGCACTCCCGAACGCTCGACCACCAATTCGCCGGACGCCGCCAGCAAGAGCGGTGTCGAAGCGGTGATCACCGTCAGGATGAAGCTGACCGAGAATACCAGCTGGAAGATCTCAATGACGGCATTAGACATGGGCATTAGACATGGGCGTTAGACATGAGCAGGTACCGGCTTTCGCAAGGTTCGCAGCAGGCGGATGCGGTAGATGATCATCGAATCGCAGGCCAGCACGTAAAACAACAGGATGCCCTGGAATACCTTGGTGAGGTCGAGCGGCACCTTCATCGAGATTTGCGCCTCTTCGCCGCCGATGAAGGTCAACGCGAGGAACAGCCCGGCGATCAATATACCCACTGGATTGAGCCGCCCGAGGAAGGCAACGATGATGGCGGTGAAGCCGTAGCCCGGCGAGATGCTGGGCTGCAGATGCCCGATCGGCCCCGCCACCTCGATGATGCCGGCGAGCCCGGCCAGCGCTCCCGAAATCGCGAAGGTGAAGAGGACCAGTCGATCGGCGTTGAAACCGGAAAACCGCGCTGCCCGCGGCGCCGCGCCGACGAGCCGGATCTCGAATCCCATGATCATGCGCCCGAGCAGCACCGTCGCCAGCATGACGACGATCAGCGCCAGGATCGAGCCGGCGTGCAACCGGCCGCCTTCGATCAAGGTCGGCACCGTGGCGACCGGATCGAAATCCGCCGTGGTGGGAAAATTCAACCCCTTCGGATCGCGCCAGGGCCCGCGCACCAGATAGTCTTCGAAGAGATCGGCGACGTAAACCAGCATCAAGCTGGTGAGGATTTCGCTGGCGCCGAAATACACCCTGCAAATCGCCGGAATAAGCGCGTAGAGCGCGCCGCCGAGCGCGCCGAGGAACAGCATAGCCGGCAGCACCCAAAACCCTGCATCGGTGCCGTTGGTGCGGACCGCAAGCCAGCTTCCGCATACGGCGCCGATGATGAACTGCCCCTCGGCGCCGATGTTCCAGATGTTGGCGATGTAACAAAGTGACAGGCCGACCGCGATCATCACCAGCGGTGTCGCCTTCACCGCAATCTCCTGCAGCGAATAGCTGTCGGTGAGCGGGTCGATAAAATATACGATCAGCGCAGTGATCGGGTTCTTGCCAAGGATCGCGAACAGCACCGCCATGGTAACGAGCGTGAGCACGATCGCGATCAGCGGCGAAGCGATCGCGATGAAGGTGGAACGCTCGGCGCGCTTTTCAAGCACCAACTGCATGCTTTGCCTCTTGCTCGTCGGCCGGCCGGGCGGGGTTGGCGCCGCCCATCAGCAATCCGAGCTTCTCGCGGGTCGCCTCGGCGGCGTCGAGCGGCGCCGACAGCTTGCCGTGGAACATCACAGCAATGCGATCGGCAATCTCGGCGAGTTCGTCGAGGTCCTGGCTGATCACCAGCACCGCGGTGCCGCGGGCGGCGAGATCGATCAGCGCCTGGCGAATGGTTGCCGCCGCGCCGGCATCGACGCCCCAGGTCGGCTGACTGACGACGAGCACGCCCGGCTCGCGCAAGATTTCCCGGCCAACGATGAATTTCTGCAAGTTGCCGCCCGAGAGGCTCGCCGCCTCCGGATCGCGCTTGGCCTTGCGGACGTCGAACGACTTGGTGGTGCGGTCGACATGCGCGAGTGTCGCCGGCTTGTCGATGAAGCCCTTTTTCACCATGCCGCTCGCGGCATGGCCGGTCAGTAGCGCATTCTCGGACAACTTCATACGCGGCGCGGTGCCGTGGCCGAGCCGCTCCTCCGGCACGAACGCCGCGCCCATGCGGCGGCGTTCGGTCACTTCGAGGAGGCCCGCGGCATTGCCGTCGATGACCACCGCCCCTTCGCCGGGCGACAGCCGCTCTCCGGACAGCGCCGCAAACAATTCACCCTGACCGTTGCCGGAGACTCCCGCTATGCCGACGATCTCTCCGCCGCGGACCTCGAGCGACACCTCCTGAAGCCGGGTGCCATGCGGATCGTCCGGCTCGAGCGAAAGCTTGTGGATGACCAGCCGCGGCATCGACGCCTTGCGGTCGGATGCGGCCTTCACCTCGCCGATGTCGGCGCCGACCATCATGCGGGCGAGCGACGCGGCGGTCTCCTGGCGCGGATCGCAGGTCGATACCTTCTTGCCGGCGCGCAGAATCGTCGCCGTGTCGCAGAGCCTTTTGACCTCATCGAGCTTGTGACTGATGTAAAGCACGCCGCGCCCCTCGCTCTTAAGCCGGTCCAGCACCACGAACAGCTGATCGGCCTCCTGCGGCGTGAGCACCGAGGTCGGCTCGTCGAGGATCAGCAGCTTCGGATTTTGCATCAGCGCGCGCACGATCTCGATGCGCTGCCGCTCGCCGACCGACAGCTGCCAGACCTCGCGCTTGGGATCGAGCGGCAGCCCGTAAACCCGCGCGGTTTCCTGCAGCCGTTCCGAGATGGCGGCGAATGAATCGCTCGGCGGCAAGCCGAGCGCGACGTTTTCCGCCACGGTGAGATTCTCGAACAGCGTGAAATGCTGGAACACCATGCCGATGCCGAGCGTGCGCGCCTCGGATGGACCGGCAAGGACAATCTTTTGTCCCATCCAGCGCAGCTCGCCGCCGCTCGGCTGGATCAGGCCGTACATCATTTTGACAAGGGTCGACTTGCCGGCACCGTTCTCGCCAAGAAGCGCGTGGATCTCGGCCGGGAACAGGTCGAGATCGATGCCGTCGTTGGCTAGAAAATCTCCGTACCGTTTGCTTATGGAAACGGCACTCAGGAGCGGGCCGGACCGTGAAGAGCCGGCTGGTGGCGACGGATCAAGCATGGGAATCGGTGCGCATACCCAAGTTTTGCAAGGCTTCTTGCGGAGTTCTGTGCAAGGATCGTTCCATCGTCGACGGCCACCACGCGGCCGCCCGGTAGCCATCATCCGATAAAATCAGCGCGTGCAAAAGGAGGCAGACGAGAAAAACTGCCTAAATCCGCGCCAGGGAGACAAGCTTGCGCGGCTTACGCCGGTTCTGCCATTGTGGTTTCGCCGGGGTCGCACGAGGGGGAACCCGACGTCGTGGAGCTTATTCTGATTGAATCTGTCAGCGCCATTCTGCGCTGGCTGCATGTCATCGCCGGCATCGCCTGGATCGGCAGCTCGTTTTACTTCATCCACCTTGACCTCAGCCTCAAGCCGCGCCCGGGACTTCCTCCCGGCGTCAAGGGCGACGAGTGGCAGGTTCACGGCGGCGGCTTCTATCACATGATGAAGTACCTGGTCGCGCCGGCGCAGATGCCGGACAGCCTGACCTGGTTCAAGTGGGAAGCCTATACGACGTGGCTGTCGGGCTTCGCGCTCCTGGTGCTGGTTTATTATCTCGGCGCCGACCTGTTCCTGATCGACAAATCGGTACTCGATCTGACGGTCGTCCAGGCTGCGGGGATCGCCTTTGCCAGCCTGGTGATTGCCTGGCTCATTTATGAAGGACTCTGCCGATCGCCGCTCGGCAATCACGAAGTGGCGCTGGCGCTGGTTGGCTACGTGTTTCTGGTCGCGCTGACTTATGGGTTTACGCACGTGTTCAGCGGCCGCGGCGCCTTCAACCAGATTGGCGCCGTCATCGGCACCATCATGGTGGCTAACGTCTTTATCATCATCATTCCCTATCAGAAGAAGACGGTCGCCGCGATGATTGCCGGCAAAGAGCCGGATCCGCGCTGGGGCCAACTCGGCAAACAACGCTCGGTGCACAACAATTATCTGACGCTCCCCGTCATCTTCCTAATGCTGAGCAATCACTACCCGTTGTTCTTCGCCACCCGCTTCAACTGGCTGATCGTTGCTATCGTGCTCGTCATCGGGCCGGTCATCCGGCACTTCTTCAATTCGCGCCACGAGGGCAAGGGCAGCCCGTGGTGGACCTGGGGTGTGGCGGCCGCGGGCATGATCGCGGTGGCGTGGCTCTCGGCCGCGGGGCCGCGAACAACGACCGTTGGTGCTTTGCCGCCGACGCCGAAATTCGCCGACGTCGCCAACATCGTCCTGTCCCGCTGCAGCATGTGCCACGCCGCCGAGCCGGTGTGGGACGGCATCCCGGCGGCGCCAAAGGGTGTGCTGCTCGATACCGACGAGCACATTAAAACCTATGCCGCGCTGATCGACATCGTTGCCGTGCGCTCGAACTTCATGCCGCCGGGCAACATTACCGAAATGACGAGCGACGAACGTTTGGTGCTGGCGTCGTGGCTCGCCGCCGGCGCGACGACAAAGTAACGCGCGAGGCATTAGCGAGCTGGAGGGGCGGCTTAAGTTGAGCGTGCGTGCCATTCGCGGCCGGCTTCTGACCTTCCTGCGCGCACCGCGCGGCGCGGGCGATACGCAAAGTTATCGCTACGTCGATGACGGCATCATCCTGGTGAAGGACGGTCGCATCGAAGCGGTCGGGCCGGCCGACGAATTGACGGCGCGGCTGCCGGCCGAACTCCCCGTGGAGCGTCACACCGGCGCGCTGATCATGCCGGGCTTCATTGATCCGCATATCCATTTTCCGCAAACCCAGGTGATCGCATCGTACGGCGCCCAACTGCTGGAATGGCTGGAGAAATATACCTTCGTCGAGGAGCAGAAATTCGCCGATCCGGCGCATGCTGCGCGCAACGCCGAATTCTTTCTCGACGAACTGGCGCGCAACGGCACCACCACAGCAGTCGCCTATTGCACCGCTCATCCGGCTTCCGCGGAAGCTTTGTTTGCCGCCGCGCAGAAGCGGAATGCCGGCATGATCGCGGGCAATTCCGTCATGAACCGCAACGGCCCGCCCGGATTACTCGCGCCGGCGCCGACCGCCATTGCCGACAGCCGCGATCTCATACGGCGCTGGCATGGCGCGGGGCGCCAGCGCTACGCGGTGACGCCGCGTTTTGCCATCACCTCGACCGACGAGCAACTCGCAGAACTTGGCGCATTGCTCAACGAATTCCCCACCGTCCTGATGCAATCTCACCTCGACGAAAACCTGAACGAGATCGCCACCATCAAGCGCCTATTTCCGCATGACGAGAGCTACACCGCGGTCTACGCGCGCTTTGGTCTCTTGGGCCCGCGCTCGCTGATGGGCCATTGTATCCATCTTGAGGATGCGGAAGTCGCGTTGTTGCGCGACACGCAGTCCGTCGCGGTGTTCTGCCCGACGTCGAATCTCTTCATCGGCAGCGGGCTATTCGACTATGAGCGCCTTAGCGCGGCCGGCGTGCGCATTGCGCTCGCGACCGATGTCGGCGGCGGCACCTCCTATTCGATGCTGCGCACCGCCACCGAGGCCTACAAGGTGATGCAGCTGCAGAGCCAGAACCTGCCGGCGCTCGCCGCCTTCGATCTGATGACCCGCCGCAACGCCGCCGCGCTCGGCCTCGAAAACGAGATCGGCACCATCGCGCCCGGGGTCTTCGCCGATCTCGTCGTGCTCGACGCGGGTGCGACTCCCGCCATGGCGCATCGCATGGAAGTGGCGCGCAATCTCGAAGAGGAACTGTTCGTATTGATGACTCTCGGCGACGACCGCGCCGTGCGCCAGACCTACATCGCCGGCGAGCCGGCGCTTAAGGTGCGCGCCTAGCGGATTGGGGTTACGAGTGCTCCTCGAAAAAATGGCGATAGGCCAGCGAAAGCATGCCGACGCTTATCATGCCGGCCGGAATCCACAGTAGGCCGATCGCAATCGACACCAGCGTTACGACAATTCGGTCGTCTCCGAGCTGAAGCAGCCAGTGCGACAGCGCTCCGCCGATCGCCAGCCACGGCAACATGCAGAACAAGTAGGCCCACATCATCCGCCAGGTGTTGCGCTTGCTGACCCGCCAGGCCGCCGCAAGGGTGACATCGTCGCGGCCCAACGCTATGCCCGGCAACGCAAGCGACAGCCTTGGCACAATAAAACATCCGACGGCCGACACGACCTCAGCAAGAAACATGACGAGCAGCGCCGTGCCGGTGCCGCTTGCGGTCATGATCCGCGAGAACATGATGATGCTCGTGCTTGGCACCGTAATGATCAGTCCGATCAAGAACGCCAGGATCGCATAGCCGGCAACGGTTTTGTCGAGCCGCAGATAGGCACCGGCGCCGGGATGTTCTTGCCTGAGCAGCAGGCGGTGCCACGCCACCGCGACGGAAGCAAGCGCCGGCAGAAAGATCATCTTACCGGCTAATACCGTAAGCCAAGTGAGCACCGGGTTGGGGTCGACAAACGTTTGGCCCGTAGAAGCCGCCTGAAACATCTCGGCAAAGTGCGCCACTTGCCACCAATTCCAAATCGCCAGAACCGGCGCCATCAGCAACATCCAAAACCAACAGATGCGAATGAGATCGGAGAAATTCCGTACCCACAACGCGTAGGCTTGGCCGACGGTGCGAAACAACGGAAGTTTGGCAGGCGCTGCCATCGTCATGGTGGTCACGGCGGTCATGGTGATGCTCCAGTGCTCGCGCGGAGGCGGCGAGGCCTATGTGTCATGGCTATTGGTCGCCGCTTCGCCGGAAAGGTTCACGCGCGGGCGATGAATTACGGCCTCAGGCGGCCGGCCATGCCGCGCTGAGCTCAGATGTCGCGTCGCAGGGAAGCCGACGGCTTGCGCTCAAATGTGCCGTTGGACGGCACCGCCCCGCCATTTGAACCGTTGCAGGCGGACGCGCGACTAACGGGCAGATCAAGCACTCGAACCAGAACAGCGGAGACCGTCGTGAGCAACAACCAACCCAATTCATTCGCCAATCTAAGCAAGCGCATCGCCATCGCCGGGATCGCGCTCTGGGCGATATCCTTGCCGACGGCGAGCTATGCCCTCGGAACCGCGGAAGAGCGCAGCGCTTGCACAGGGGACGTATTCCGGCTTTGCAGCGCGGAAATTCCCAACACCGACCGCATCGTTGCCTGCCTGAAGTCCAAAAAGGCCAGTCTCAGCACTGCGTGTCGGTCGGTGTTCGATCGGCCGGCCTCACGCTCTGCCAGAACTTCGGATTAGCCGATCACCGGTTCGCTCGACTGACAATATCAAGAAATAGCGAATCTTACTCATCCAGCTCTGAGTGCTTGCGCGCCGCATTATTCACCAATAAATATATCTGCATGTCTGTCGCGGACGCGAACGAAAGGGATGCATCGAGAGAACGGAAGGCGACCTGCGAAAAAGGACCTTACGTCCGGCTTGTGCGAGCCGCTCGGCTCGCCCGTTATTCATCGGAGCGCGCCGACCGCGCGGTGCCGTTGAAATCATAAATTGGAGAGCCCTTCACAACGGATCTTATTTCCACCAAGGCTCCCACGGCTCGTCAAAGGTTACGCCGGGGTGCGTACTTCCATGGAAATTCGGGTCGTCCGCGGGCCAGGTGGACATGCATGGCGGGAACATATTGCGATATGGCCACGCGCACCTCCCTGTGTTCGGTGCGGCTCCATACATCTTGGGGGCGGTTGCGGATGCCTTCTGCTTTAGATGATGCGTCCTTGCGGCGTGTTGCTTCTGAGAAGCCGTTGCAGCAGGTGTTGGTTCGGCTTGATCAGCTTGCGCGACCACCGGCATGGATAGCGAAAGAGCCGCGGCAGCAGCTGCGCCGCGCAGCAAGGTTAACAGGTTCGGCATAGCTCTGTCTCCTTCGGCGCCGCCCCCGCTCCCTTTGCCCTAACACCTATCGCCGCTGCGGACCTCTCATTATAAAACAATTCGCGGGCCGCGGTTCCTGCCCCACGGCCAGGCGGCCAAGACCGCAATTACGTGCGACGGCAAACTCTAGTCCTGCTTTAGTCCGCGATCGACGCTCCATGGGCCGCCGCCGGCGAACACCAGGTAGAAGAAGACGAAGCAGAACAGTACTGCCGCGTCTCCGCTATTCATCGCAGGGAAGAAGGAGCGCGGGAAATGCGCCATGAAATAAGCCGCGGCCATATCGCCGGCGAGAATAAAGGCGACCACGCGCGTATAGGCACCGATGAGGAGCAGGATGCCGCCAACGATCTCGATCGCGCCTTGCACGTAGAGCAGCGGCGTCATTGGCGGGCCGGCCGAAGGGAAGCCGAGATATTTCTGCAGGCCGTGCTCGATGAACAACAGGGCGACGACGATCCGCAGCACACTCAGGATATAGGGCCTTCCTTTTTCGAGGTTCGCATAGAGTGAGTTCATGGCAGCCTCCCATCCATGTCTTCGAGCGACACGCTCCAGCCGATAGGCTCCGCGGATGCGCTGTGCCCTGGCAGAATTATCCTGCAGGGATGATAGACCTATTGTACCCATGGACAGCCAACGAGAGGAAGAGACGCAAACCATTGTGGAAGGGGCTCGTGACCCGCGAGGCGCATACCAAAATCAACCCGAGGCACCGGAGCGTTGCGATCTTCGTGTTCCGTCCCGGCGCTTGTCATCGTTTGATCATCTTGACCAGCGCGCCCTTGATGATCTTGCGCGTCGGCGTCATCGGCATGGCTTCGATGAGCGCCAGCCGCTCCGGCCATTTGAACTTGGCGACGCCCTGACGCTCCAGCCACGCGCACAAGGCTTCGAGGCTCAAAGTCTGGCCGGGTTTGAGCACCACGCAGCAGCAGGCTTTTTCGCCGAGCACAGGATCCGGCATCGGCACGATCGCGCTCTGCAGCACGGCCTCGTGCCGGTCGATCAGCGCCTCGACGTCCGAGGGATTGAGCTTCACACCGCCGCGGTTGATCAAGTCTTTGCTCCGCCCGGTGATGCGCACATGACCGGCCTTGCTCATCACCGCGAGATCGCCGGTGCGCAGCCAGCCGTCGCCAGTGAAGATGCCGTCGTTGGCGGCGGCGTTGTCGAAATAACCCGCGAACACCGAGCAGCCGCGGACCTGCAATTCGCCCTCGGCTTCGGGCGGCATCGGCCTGCCGTCAAAATCGGCGATGCGTGCTTCGCTGCCGGGCGTCGGCCGACCGATCCAGTCGTGGCGCTCCACCGCCGGATCGCCCGGATCGCCAAGCAGCACCGCGAATGTTTCCGTCATGCCCCAAAGTTCGAATACGCAGCCCGTAGCGAGCTTGTCTTCGAGCGCGCGCTTTAGTTCCGGCGCGCAATAAGACCCCGATACGATGACCTGACGAAGGCTGGCGAGATCGCACCCGTCAAGCAGCGCGGCTTTAAGGAGCGCCGCGACATGCGCGGGCGCGACGAAAGCGTGGGTCGGCCGATCCGCTTCCAGCGCGGCGGCGAGTGCCGGCGGCGTGAACGCCGGCAACGGCATGAACGTCGCTCCGGCCATCAGCGCTGCGTTGGCAACAAAGAGGCCGAAGGCGTGGGTGAGCGGCGCTGCGCTCACTACGCGGTCGCCGGGTTTCAGATCGAACACCCGCAGACATTGCCGCGGATTGGCAAGCAGCGACTGAGAGCTGTGCGGCACCGCCTTGGGCGCGTCCGACGTGCCGGACGTGTAGCACATCAGCGCCGCGTCGGTTGCGACCGGCGGCGACGGCAGCAGCGCGCGATCGGCGTCGGCGATCAGGGCCTCCAGGGAAAGTACGCCCGGCCGTGCCGCACCGACGGTGATCACGTGCTGAAGATTCGGCAGCCGCGCGGCAAGCGCCGTGAACATCGCCGGCGGATCGGCTTTGTCGGTCGGCGCGCCACAAAACACCGCGCGGGCCCGCGAATGGCGCAGCAGCGGTTCGGCCTCGCCAGCACCATACGGCGTGTGCAGCGTTGAGAAAACACCGCCAAGGCGCGCGACCGCATAGTAGATGATTACGAATTCCGGCGTGCTCGGCAGCTGAACCGTGACGACATCGCCGCGCTGCAGGCCAAGCGCCGCGAGCGCGGCGGCAAGCCGCTCGGCGCGGTCGAGCGC
>JBAUGC010000207.1:0-16896 GCA_049679485.1 Xanthobacteraceae bacterium | reverse complement strand
GTGCCGGATTATTATGCGCTGCTACCTAAACCGTGCGTGGGCGGCTGGGGGCGGCGTTCGCTCAACGTGACGCCGACGGGCAAGGTCTTGCCGTGCCACGCGGCTGAGAGCATTCCCGGGCTTGAATTCTGGTCCGTGCGTCAACATTCCCTGGCCGACATCTGGGCCAATTCACCGGCGTTTAACGCCTTTCGTGGCACCGACTGGATGCAGGAGCCGTGCCGGAGCTGCGCGCGGCGCGACATCGATTTTGGCGGCTGCCGCTGCCAGGCTTTCGCGATCACGGGCGATGCGTTTGCGACCGATCCGGTCTGCCATCTCGCACCGCATCACGAGCAAATTGCCGCGCTCGCCTTGGTTCAAGCCGACGAACCCTTTGCTTACCGGCATATGTGACCGACTTTCCGCGCTGCGTCGCGCTTGAAGCTACTTGAACAGAAGCCGGGAGCGTCCTAGCCTTGACGCTCCGGTTTGCTGACCGCGCGATCAACGCGGCAGACTCACCGGCCAAAAAAGACCGTAATGGGCGGCCACTGGGAGGCGTGGCAACTCCGGGAAACGGCAATCGAATATAAGCCGATCCAAATTTCGCCCGCGGCCACCACCGGCCGTTGCCGGTTGTCCGCGCCGAAACCAAAACGATCCATGGGAGGAACGTAACATGCATCTCGTGCCGAAGCTGAAAACCGGCGCTGCGGCAGTCGTTGTCGCGACCGCCGTGTTTGCCGTGGCCGGGCTCCTGGTTACATCAGGCGCCCGCACCGAAGAACTCAAGCACTACGATTCGAATAACAAACAGTTTTGGACCCATCCGCCCGACGACTGGTTCATGGGCGATGAGACCCAGGAACTGAAGGGCACAAATTATTTAAAGACCCTGCCGCCGCCGACCGGTTTCACCAAAGATGAAATCGAGGCCAAGCTTAAGAACATCAAGCTGCCGCCTGGCTTCAAGATCGAGCTCTACGCGGCCGGCGTCACCGACGCGCGGCAGATGGCATGGGGCGACAAAGGCACGCTGTTCGTCGGCTCGCTGTTTGGCGGCAATGGCGCCGTTCATGCCATCGTCGACGAGGGCGGCAAACGCACGGTCAAGACCGTCATCGGCAAAGGACTGAGAATGCCGAGCGGGCTCGCCTTCCACAACGGTGCGCTCTATGTCGCCGACATCGACAAGATCTACAAATACGACAACGCCGAGGCGAATCTCGACAGCATGCCGGCGCCGACGATCGTCTATGACGACATGCCGTCTTACATCCCGCATGGCTGGAAATATCTGGCGTTCGACAAGAACGGCTGGCTCTATGTCGCTTTTGGGCCGCCGTGCAACATCTGCCTGCCGCCGACATCGACGTCCCAGGTCAGGCACATCAATCCGGAAAACGGCACCGCCGAAATCGTCGCGCTCGGAGTGCGCAACAGCGTCGGCGGCGACGTCGATCCCCGCACCGGCGACTACTGGTTTACCGAGAACGCGCGCGATTGGCTGGGCGAGGACATTCCCGGCGACAAGCTCAACCACGTCGCCAAGCTTGGCGAGAATTTCGGCTATCCCCACTGTCACCAGGGTGACATCCCGGATCCGAAATTTGCCATGGGGCACAAGTGCTCGGAATTTTCTCCGCCGGTCGTCAACCTCGGCCCGCACGTGGCGCCGCTCGGCATGAAGTTCTACACCGGGAATCAATTTCCCGCTGAGTACAAGGACAACATCATCGTTGCCGAGCACGGCTCCTGGAATCGGTTGAAATATCAGGGCGGACGGCTGATGCGCATCACGGCCGATCCGGATGGCAAGAATGCAAAGCAGGTTGAGTTTGCTTCCGGCTGGATCGGTGCCGATGGCAAATATCTCGGCCGGCCCAGCGATGTGATCGTAGCGAAGGACGGCTCATTGCTGGTCGCTGACGATTTCAACGGCGCCGTCTATCGGATCAGCTACAGCAAGTGATCCGGTTTCGGCCGATCCGGGTTTGAATTGAGTAAAGGTCCAGGCCGGAAGCTTCCGGCTTGGACTTTATGTTGATGCGATCGGTAGACGCTGGAACAAGTCAGAAAATGAGCGGTTTGCTCCGTTGACGAAACTGAGACGGCTGCGACCACGCGCGTTAGTCTTGCTCGCGTTCCTGGCCACGGCGGTGCCCGCATCGGCTGCGGACGTTGCAGCCGGCAAGGCGCTGGCAGAGGGCTGCGCCGGCTGCCACGGCGCGGACGGCGTTTCACAAACGCCGCTGACGCCATCGCTCGCGGGCGAGCCGGACGATTTTACCCAATGGCAGCTGGTTTATTTCCGCGGCGGCAGCCGAAAGAACGAGGTGATGCAATCGATAGCGCAAGCTTTGGACAATCCACAGATTCGCAACCTCGGCGCCTACTACGCCTCGCTTAAACCACCGCAGCCCCAACCCGGCTCCGCGTCCGACGCGCTGGCATCGACCGGTGCAAAACTTGCCGTGCAACGCCGCTGCAAATCATGTCACGGCGACGACTATGAAGGCGTCGGGCCTGCGGCGCGTCTTGCCGGTCAGCGCGAGGACGTTTTACTTGCGGCATTGCGCGATTTCAAAACCGGCAAGCGCGTCGGCTCCGGCGTCGCCTCCATGGCGGACGTCACCTACGAACTCAACGATGCGGAGATGCAGGCGCTGGCGCATTACTTCGCCACGCGGCCCTGACACCTGCTGCGAAGGGCTGCGCTTCTGCTGACGACGTCAGTTTTGCGAAATTCGCAGATAAGCGACCGAGACAAGCTGGCTCCCCGGGCCGGATTCGAACCAGCGACCAACCGGTTAACAGCCGGTTGCTCTACCACTGAGCTACCGGGGAACAAGGCGGTGCTCGCGAAGCGAATGTGGCTATAACAAAGCCGTAGCGGCTTTGAAAGCACAAGACTGAAGAATCCGATACGTCCGCCTCACGAACGAGGATCGCCTACTTTTTGCACGGGCTGGTATGCCGAGCCGTAGCCTGCGCGAGCTCGCACGTCCGCCTTCGCTACGCTTCGGCGCGACAGCCTTCACCCGCCCCGCGAGCGAAGGCTGGAGGCCACGCCCGGAATTGAACCGGGGTAAACGGTTTTGCAGACCGCTGCGTAACCACTCCGCCACGTGGCCTTAAGGCGGAGATACCTAAATGGCCGCAGCCGATTAGGCAATGGCTACATCATTGCAGCTGCGGGCGAGCGATAACTTCCGCGTGCTCGCCAGTTCTGGGTCGCGTACTCAAAACAGCCCGAAATGAAGGCCAGAGTTTTTCGGTGGCGCCACGGTTTTCCCGGACTTTACCTCGACCCAATGGGCGTTCGGATGGTGCGCGGGCCAGCCGTTGCAGTGCCCGATCTCGTGCTGGCGGATCAAGGCAATCGCCCGTACGTCCTTCTCGGTATTCGGAAACACGATATGGCACACGCCCTTGCTCACCCATGAGCAGGCGGGCGCGGGGCCATGACACAGGAAAAAGATTTGCAGTTGCGACAGCCGCTGCTCGATCACATGACCATGGAACGCGTGGTCGTATTGCGGCGGCGGTTCGGGCAGCATGATCATGCGATCTGACTTTCGTTTGCGTCCGCTAATTGGGTCTCGCAGGTCGCGCTTTGATGCCACCGGTGGTCCGTCAGTCGCCGATGCCACATCATAAAGCACAAAGCCTGTAAAGGAGGGCCGCCGTGCGGACAACGTCGCGGTGGAACTGGTAACAGAGATGGCTATCGGGCATTCGCGCGCGAGGCGAGCGCACTTGCATTTTGCCATACCGTGCCGCACAACGCCTCGAATATTAACGCGGGAACCCAGCACATGTTTGACACCGTTGCCGCGCGTCGGTTGATGGTGGACGGGCAAGTCCGCACCGCCGACGTCACCGATGCCGCCTTGCTCGACGCGATGCTGATTGTGCCGCGCGAACGGTTCATGCCAACGGCGATGGACGCGCTCGCCTATCTCGACAGCGATATTCAGATTGCCCCTGGCCGCGCCTTGCTCAAGCCGATGGTGCTCGCGAAGCTCATCCAGGCCGCGCGTATCGCGCCTGACGATCGCGTCCTCGATGTCGGTTGCGGAACAGGCTATTCCACAGCGCTGCTCGCGCGCCTTGCCGCAGCGGTTGTCGCGCTGGAGGAAGACGCCGATTTGGCGAATAAGGCGAAGCAAGCACTTGCCGCCGTCGGTGCAGCCCGGACTGAGGTCGTCGTCGGGCCACTAATCGCCGGATGGCCTGCCGGTGCTCCTTACGACGTCATTCTGCTCAATGGCGCCGCTGAAGTCTTGCCCGACGCCTTGGGACGCCAGTTAAAGCCCGGAGGCCGCCTGGTCGGCGTTTGTGGCCGTCCGCCAGCCGCAAAGGGTACAATTAATCATATGATTGAGGGTCACCTCGTCGGCCGCCCTATTTTTGATGCTGCAGCCCGGCTGCTCCCGGGCTTCGTTTCGCCGCCCGCCTTCGTTTTTTAGGTGTTTCTACGCGAAATGCGCGCACTTGGAACGCGTCAGCCGCAGTCATACCCTGTGGCGCATATGTGCCAACTCCCAGAAATTTGCGTATAAATTCAATTGCGGGGGTTTCACGATATTCTCAGCCCGCATAATGTTGGAGTTTGCTTTTGGCGTCGGCCGGCTCGGTTGGCCGCGGGATAGCATCGTTTTGGGGCGATGCGGGAAGGGCGAGGGCGGCGCGCGTCTCATGTGGGTACGGGCGTACATCTGGGCCGTTGCCGGCCTTCTGGGCAGTGCCATTATTGGCTGCTCGGGAGCAAGCGCCGATACGCTCGAATGGGCGCTGGTGCAGGCCTACCAGAACAACCCGTCGCTCAACTCCCAACGCGCCGCGTTGCGCGTTATCGACGAGAACGTGCCGCAGGCTTTGTCGGGGTATCGCCCGAAGCTCAGCCTCACGGGCAACGGCGGATATAATTATACCAACTCGACGCAGCTGTTCCCGGTCGGAGGCGCAGCCACGCAGATTCACTTCGGTCAGACATTTTACTCGCGCACCTTCGGGGCCACTGCAAGCCAGACGCTCTTTAACGGCTTTCAGACTGCCAATAAGACCCGCCAGGCGGAAAGCCAGGTCGACGCCGCGCGAGAGACGCTGCGGGTGACCGAGCAACAAGTGCTGCTCGATGCTGCGACCGCTTACATGAACTTGCTGCGCGATGGCGCGATCCTTGAACTCAACCAGAGCAACGTCCAAGTTCTCACCGAGCAGCTCAAGCAGACGCGGGACCGCTTCAACGTCGGCGAGGTGACGCGTACCGATGTCGCGCAAGCCGAATCGCGGTTGGCGGCCGGACGTTCGGCACTGTTAGGCGCCCAGTCGAATTATGTGACCTCGCAAGCGAATTATCGGCGGGTGATCGGTGTCGATCCGGGCAAGCTCGCGCCGGGTACGTCGGTTGACCGGTTGTCGCCGCACACGCTGCCTAAAGCGATCGCCCAGGGCCAGGCTTTAAATCCGTCCGTCCTCGCGGCGATGTACGGCGTCGACGTCGCCGAGCTCGCGGTCAAGATCAGCGAAGGCGCGCTCTATCCGAACCTCGCGGTCGCAGCGAGCGCGTCATACGGCGTGCAGCCGGCCTTCGAAACCAACAAGGAAACGCAGGCCTCGGTATTGGGGCAGCTGACAATCCCGATCTACCAAGGTGGTGCCGAGTACTCCACCATCCGCCAATCCAAGGAGACGCTGGGGCAACAGCGGCTTAGTCTTGATACCAATCGCGATCAGGCGCGGGCCACCGTGGTGCAGAGCTGGGGGCAGCTCGACGCCGCCAAGGCGCAAATCGAATCGACCACGGCACAGGTCAACGCCGCCGAGATCGCGCTCAACGGCGTCCGCGAAGAAGCGCGCGTCGGCCAGCGCACCACGCTTGACGTGCTCAATGCGCAGCAGGAGCTGGTCAACGCGCGTGTCGCCTTTGTAACCGCGCAACATGATCGCGTGGTTGCTTCGTATACCTTGCTCGCTGCCGTAGGCACCCTCTCGATGCAGAAGCTTGGTCTTGACGTCGTGATCTACGATCCGATGGTGCATTACCAGCAAGTCCGCGACGCCTGGATCGGCGTGCGCACCCCCGATGGCAGGTAAGACGGAATCCCCAGCCTGCCGGGCGATAGTCTGTTGACAGACCGGATTTGCCTTCGATTTTCGCTATGACATACTTACTGTTGGCGTTGCATAGTTGCACTTCGTGATTCGCGGTCGGCACGCTCGCTGGCGTCTTTCGCTGGCTGAAGGCGTTGCGGCGGGGACATGCAAGGAAGAAGGCGAGGATGCGCGCATGACGCAGCCAGCGAAAGTGCAAGAACCGTCAATGGAGGAAATTCTCGCCTCCATTCGTCGTATTATTGCCGATGATGATGCAAGCAAAACGCCGCAACGAGCCCCCGAGCCGCCGCAGGCGGCTCCCCGGGCTGCAGCGCCGCCGTCACCTCCGCCCGAGCCCGAGCCCGAGCCGATCGAACCCGAAGTCGAGGCTCCCGAGCCGGTCCATGAAGCCGCGGAGCAGGATCAGAACGCCGACATTCTCGATCTCACCGAATCGATGGAGGCGCCGAGTTTCAACAACGAGCCCGAGCCGGCTCCCGAGCCAAGTCCACCGCCGCCGCAGTTTCGCAAGATCGAAGGTTTCTCCGACGTAAGCTTCGATGAACCGGAGCAAAAACCGGCCCCGGCGCGCGAACAGTCGGGCGATAACGGTCAGTTGCTGTCGAGCGCGACCAGCGCTGCGGTCGATTCTGCCTTCAACACGCTGGCGCACACCGTCTTAGTGCAGAATGCGCGGACGCTTGAGGATCTGGTGCGCGAAATGCTGCGGCCGATGCTCAAGACTTGGCTCGACGATAATCTGCCAAGCATGGTGGAGCGGCTGGTCAGGGCCGAGATCGAGCGCGTCGCGCGCGGGCGCGCCAGTTAGTTTTCTCCTTCCGTGTGCGGATCTCAAGCGCCCTTGAGCGCAGCAGCAAGCATTTGCGCGTGCCGAGCAAGCGCGCCCGCCTCTTCCTTGAAGCTCGCCGGTGGCTTGAGCGCTATGCCGATTTTGCGCGGGATGACGTGGACGTGCAGGTGAAAGACCACCTGCCCGCCGGCCGGCTCATTGAATTGCTGGATGGTGATGCCATCCGCGGCGAACGCCGCTACGGCGGCCCGCGCAATCGTTTGCGTTGTCTTGATGAGATGGGCGAGATCGTCCGGATCGACGTCGAGAATATTGCGCGCCGGCGCCTTCGGGATCACCAGAGTGTGGCCGGGTGCCCGCGGCATGATGTCGAGAAAGGCGAATGCCCTTGTGTCCTCGTAAACCTTGTGCGCCGGCAATTCGCCGCGGAGGATTTTGGCGAAGACGTTATTTTGATCGTAGCTTTCCATCGCGCCCCTCCACTCCGATTGATTGCGCAAGCCGATACCCGGTTCTCTACAGGATCGTCGGCAGCAAAACTTGCGCTGCCCGTCAATCCGCCTCGACTGCAAGATTCTGGCGGTAGGGCCCGGTTGCCGCAAGCTCGGCGCCGGCGGCAGCAACGTAGGCGCGCTCGCGCTTGAGGTAGTCGGCAATGGCACGGCGCAGCGCCGGGTCAGCGATGAAATGCGCCGAGTAGGTGGTGGCGGGCATGTAGCCGCGTGCGATCTTGTGTTCACCCTGCGCGCCGGCTTCAACGCGGGCGAGCTTGTGCACGATCGCATATTCGATCGCCTGATAGTAGCAGACCTCGAAATGCAGGAAGGGATGGTCCTCAATCGCCCCCCAATGGCGGCCGAACAGTGTGTGGGAGCCGATAAAATTGATGGCACCGGCGATCCAGCGTCCGTTGCGCTTGGCCATCACCAAAAGGATGTGATCGCGCATCGTTTCGCCAACGAGAGAAAAGAACAGCCGGGTCAAATAGGGCCGGCCCCATTTGCGCGAGCCGGTCTCAATGTAGAACGTGAAGAAATTGTCCCAAACGTCTTCGGTGAGGTCGCGGCCGGTCAACCAGTGCACGCTGACGCCGTTTGCCAGCGCATCCGCGCGCTCTCGGCGGATGGTCTTGCGTTTGCGCGACGACAGCGCGCCGAGGAAATCGTCAAAGGTGCGATAGCCGGGATTGTCCCAATGGAACTGCTGATCGGTCCGCTGCAGGAATCCAAGCTCCCCAAGGAGGCGGTATTCGGGCTCAGTCGCAAAGGTGACATGGACACCGGAGGCGCCATCGATATCGCACAACTTGACCAGACCTCCGGCAAGAACGCGGCGGATCTCGTCGGCATGCGGGCCCGGACGCACCAGGAGCCGGCGTCCGGTCGCCGGTGTAAACGGTACCGCGACTTGCAGCTTCGGGTAGTAGTTGCCGCCGGCATGCGCATAGGCCTCGGCCCACCCGTGGTCGAATACGTATTCGCCGCGCGAATGGCTTTTGAGATAGCAGGGTGCCGCAGCGATGAGTTCGCCGGCAGCGGTCTTGACCAATACGTGCTGAACCCGCCAGCCGGAATTGCCGCCAACCGATTTTGAGGTCTCAAGTGCAGCAAGAAAATGGTGTGATAGGAAAGGGTTAGATTGAGTTTCCTGATCCAACAGCGGAGTTGACTGCCCGATTTTCTCACAAACTGGATTAAGCGGCGGATTGGCGCAGGCGTCCCAGGCTCCGGGTTCAACCTCCGCAATGGTGTTCACGGCGATGACCTGCAACTCGCCCGCATTTTCTCGCGGGTGTTCTTGCTGGGTCGGTTTGTCGTTGCTCATGGCCGAAAGCCTTCGAAAATGATCTGATCGGCAAAGCGGGCGACGCGCTGTCGTTCGCTCTCTGACCGCACCACCCACGTCATCAGGGGCAGGCACAAAATGTGCCGTGCAAAGGTGACTGCAAATGCCGGCAGATTATCGACGGCATAGGCCACGAACTGTGGCCGCGCGGTCAAGGCCGGCAGCAGGGACCCCATCCCATAGCGCAACCATGGCGGCATCTGATCCCAATAGGGATGAGGCCGGTATTTTGCAGCAACAATGCCGCGCGGCAGGCGAGGGGCTTTTTGCCGCAGTACGCTGAGCTGTTGGGGATCGAACGACATCGGCGCAACCGGTCCGCGATACCCGGCAAGGATCGCCGCGACCCGGGCCGGAAGCAGCGGATCGCCATCGAATCGGCTTTTCAGCTCAAGCAGCATGGTGACGCGGCCGGCGACCAGGTCGCAGAGGTCGCCGAGCGTCATCATGTGCTCGTCGCTGCCGCGGAATGAGATGCGCTTGAGTTCGGCGGCGGTCTGCGCGTCGAGCCGCCCTTCGCCGTCAGTCACGCGGCCGAGTACCGCATCATGATGCACCATCGCCTCGCCGTCGGCGCTGATCTGCAGGTCGACCTCGATGCCATAGTTGTTCGCAATCGCCGCTCGAACCGCGCCAGCGGTATTCTCAATTAGGCCGCTTGCCGCATCGTGCAGCCCGCGATGGGCGATCGGTCGTGCGGTCAGCCAGTCGATAGGTTGTGCCAACGTCAGGACACTTCGAACAGCGCCTCTACTTCCATCGCCGCGTTCTGCGGCAAAGCGGCGACGCCGATGGTCGAGCGCGAATGCTTGCCCTTGTCGCCAAAGACCGCGACCATCAGGTCGGACGCGCCGTTCATGACTTTCGGACCTTCGACGAAGTCAGGCGTGGAATTGACAAAGCCGCCAAGCCGCACTACCCGCACTACTTTGTCGAGATCGCCGAGCGCCACTTTGACATGGGCGAGCACATTGACTGCGCAGGCCCGCGCGGCTTTCTGGCCGTCCTCGATCGAGACGTCGGCGCCAAGTTTTCCTTTGGCGACGAGCTTGCCGCCCTCGTGGCAAATCTGGCCGGAGATCGACAATAGATTGCCGGTGCGCACGAACGGCACGTAGTTGGCCACGGGAGCTGCCGGCTCGGTCAGTACGATGCCGAGTTCGTTCAATTTTTTCTCAACCGCACCGGCCATGTCGTTGTCCTCCAAATCGCGCCAAGGGCAGGGCTTCTTCGCTTATCGGAGCCTCCCATGCAAGGGAGGCGGCTGCCCCGCATGCCGATAGTTGCAGAGGGCAGCCAAGCCCCCTATCTTCGCGGCCATCCATAAGACAAAGACACACGTTTATTGGGGAACCGTAGGGGCGGGGGAACAGGAATTGAGCAACACGGGAGATTCATTGCTGTGGCTCACGCCTTCGCATCGCGCAGTATCGTTCTCGCCTGCACGCTAATATTTATCGCGCCGGTATCCGCCAGCTACGCAGAAGACGGCCTGGTCAAACTGGTACCGCACCGGGCGATCTACGATCTCTCGCTCGGCAAGACCCGCGGCAATTCCCAGGTAGTCGGCGTACGCGGGCGCATTGTTTATGACTTCGACGGCAATTCCTGCGAGGGTTACTCGCTGAAATTCCGCCAGGTGTCGGAGCTCGATTCTGGCGAGGGCAAGGTCTCCACCAGCGACCTTCGTTCCACGACCTGGGAAGGCGGCGACGCCAAGAGCTTCAAATTTGCGTCGGAGAATTTTCTGAACGACAGCCTGGTCGACGCGGTCGATGGCAAGGCCGAGCATGGCGCCAACGCAACCGCCATCAACCTCGCCAAGCCCGAGCAGAAGATGCTCGATATCGATGCCGGGGCGGTGTTTCCCACCGAACACATGGTTCGCGTGATCGTGGCGGCGCGCGCCGGCAAGACCATTCTCGATTTTCCGGTTTTTGACGGATCGGATACCGGCGAGAAGGTCTACGACACGCTCACGGTGATCGGCGGCAAGCTTTCGGCCGACGAGCGCAAGCACGACGACGCCGCCGACGATGCCACCAAGCTTGGCTCGATACCGCGCTGGCCGGTGACGATTAGCTATTTCGACAAGAGCGCGGCCAAAAAAAACACCGATCAGACACCGGTTTATACAATCGGCTTCGAGCTCTACGAGAACGGCATCTCGCGCGCCCTGACGCTCGACTACAACGACTTTATCGTCACCGGCAAACTGACCTCGCTGGAAATCAAAGACGCAAAGCCGTGTCCGTAACGTAGCGGTCTGGCTCAGGCGGGACGGTCAGGCAGAGAGCGTGCTTGACAAGCTTACAATGTAAATTTACATTGTATATAATGCCGCGCAACCTTTCGAGCACCGAGATCAAAGCGTTTCGCGAGCGGCTTTGCGTCGTTGCCGAACGGCTTTTCGCCGAGCGCGGGATGCAGGCGGTGACGATGCGGGAGCTGGCGCGCGAACTCGATGTCAGCGCCATGACGCCGTACCGCTATTTTCAGGACAAGGATGAAATCCTGGCAGCCGTGCGTGCCGCCGCATTCGACCGCTTCGCGAGCGCGCTCGAACGCGCTGCAGCGATCAAGGGCAGCGCGCCGGCGCGAGCCAATGCCGTCGGACGCGCTTATCTCGATTTCGCATTCAGTCAGCCGAACGCCTACAAGCTGATGTTCGACGTGAACCAGCCCGAGACCGAGCGCTTTCCGGATCTGGTTCGTGCCGGGCGGCGCGCGCGGCGGACCATGGCCGCTTACGTCAAGGACCTGGTTGCCGAAGGATATCTCGACGGCGATCCCGAGACATTGGGCAAGATTTTCTGGGCCATGGTGCATGGCCTCGTCATGCTGCACCTGACGGGCCGGCTCGATCCGAAGCCCGATTTTGCCACGCTTCACCAGACTGCCATGCGGATGTTGGCGCACGGCGCCGGTGCTTCCGGCGCCTTTGGTCAACGAGTCAAAAGGAGAGCTTCATGAGTCAGCCATTTCCCGCCCAGCCGTTCTTTTCCGGAAACTACGCGCCGGTATCGTTCGAAGCCGATGCGCCGGATCTTCCGGTGCGCGGCGAGCTGCCGAAGGACCTTGCCGGCACTCTCTATCGCAACGGTCCTAATCCCCAATTTGCGCCGCGCGATCCCAATCATCACTGGTTCATCGGCGACGGTATGATCCACGCTTTTCACATCGCCGACGGCCGGGTGTCCTACCGCAATCGCTGGGTGCGTACCCCGAAGTGGGAGCTGGAACACGCCGCGCATAAATCCCTGTTCGGCGCCTGGGGCAATCCGGCAACCACCGATCCATCGGCCCAGGGCAAGGACAGCGGCGTTGCCAATACCAACATCGTCTGGCATGGCGGCAAGCTGTTCGCGCTGGAAGAAGCGCATCGGCCATTCGCGCTCGATCCGGAGACTCTGGCCGCGCAAGGCTACTGGGATTTTGGCGGCGCCTTCACCGGCGCGCGCTTCACCGCGCATCCGAAGATCGATCCCGAGACCGGCGAAATGGTGTTCTTCGCCTATTCGGCCGGCGGGTTTTTCTCGCCGACGCTCGCCTACGGCGTGATCGACAAGTCCGGCAAGCTGACGCGCTTCGACACGTTCGAAGCGCCTTATGCCAGCATGGTGCACGATTTCATGGTGACGCGGAACTACGTGCTGTTCCCGGTCCTGCCGCTCACCGGCAGCATGCAGCGCGCCATGTCCGGCAAACCAGCGTACGCTTGGGAAGCCGACAAGCGCTCCTATGTCGGCGTCATGAAGCGCAACGCCGACGTCTCATCCGTGCGCTGGTTCGAATGCGATCCATGCTACGTTTTCCATCCGATGAATGCCTATGAGGATGGCGACAAGATCGTCGGCGACGTCATGCAATATGACGCGGCGCCGCTGTTTCCCGACCCGAACGGCCGCCCGGGCGATCCGGACAAGGCGATCGCCCATCTGACGCGTTGGACCTTCGATCCCACGTCAAATTCGAACGGCTTCAAGCGTGAGCAGATCGATGATCTCGCCGGCGAGTTTCCACGGTTCGACGAGCGTTTCGCCGGTCTCGACTATCGCCACGGTTATTTCGCGGCGAGTAGCGATCGCAAGGACCTCGATGCCTTCGACATGCTGACACATGTTGATTTCAAGGCCGATAAGCGGACGGCTTACCAGTTGCCCAATGGCGATTTCACATCCGAGCCGATCTTTGTTCCTCGCGCTGCCGGCTCTCCTGAAGGCGACGGATACCTGCTCGCGACGGTCTATCGCGGAGCCGATAAGCGGAGCGATCTCGCGATCTTTGATGCAGCGGAGCTGGAACGGGGGCCAATTGCGTTAGCCGAACTGTCTCATCGCGCGCCGTTCGGCTTTCACGGCAACTGGCGGCCTGCCGCTTAATGTCGATGGCTCATCGCGCGTACGAGCGCGCCGCGCGATGCCGTCTCATCGTTTCTCCGGCGGCTCGAACGCGAGCCCCCTGACCACCGCGTCTTCGCCGAAGCGGGCGCGGACGCGGTCAACGGCGTGCTCAGCCTCTGCAGCGCGGCCGTCGACGAAATCGGCGGGGTCTGCCTCATCGGCGCCCGTCAGCACGCTCACGCCGACGCCGAGCAGGCGGTATTTTGTCCCGTCACTTTCGCGTTTGAGCAGCGGGCGCGCAGCGGCGAAGATTTTGGCCGCAAGCTGCGTCGAGGTGTCAAACGAATGCGCCCGGGTGCGAATTTTGAAGTCAGCGGTTTTGAGCTTTAGCGTCACGGTGGCGCCGGCCAACGCCTTTTCCTTCAGGCGTGCAGATACCTCCTCCGTCTGTGCCCACAGGATGCGCTCGAGGGCTTGGTAGTCGGAGATATCGCGATCGAACGTCGTCTCCGATGAGACGCTTTTGGTTTCACGGTCGGCGCTGACTTTGCGTTCGTCGATGCCGCGCGCAAGCCGAGCCAACCGGCGGCCTTCGTCGCCATAACGCCGCGCCATCTCGACTTCGCTCGTGCTCTGCAAATCGGCGATGCAACGAAAGCCGTCGCGGGCCAGCCGCGCAGCGCTCACCTTGCCCACTCCGAAAATGAAACTAACCGGTTTCGGCGCCAGGAACTTTTGCGCTTCGCCCGAACCGAGCACGGCAAATCCGCGCGGCTTGTCGAGATCGGAGGCGATCTTGGCCAGGAGCTTGTTGCACGCGAGCCCGATCGAGACGGTGATCGCGAGTTTCTTCTCGACCTCGAGCGCAAAGCGGGCCAGCACCTTCGCCGGCGGCAGCCCGTGCAGCCGTTCGGTGCCGGACAGATCGAGGAACGCCTCGTCGATCGACAACGGCTCGACCAGCGGGGTTAACCCAAACATCAGCTGGCGGACTTCGCGGCCGGCGCGTGAGTACTTTTCCATATTCGGACGAATGACGCGGGCGTGGGGGCAGAGCCGTAGCGCCTCAAACATCGGCATCGCCGATCTCACGCCGAAGGTGCGGGCCACGTAACACGCCGCCGCGACCACGCCGCGTTTGCCACCGCCGACGATGACCGGTTCCCCTGCAAGCGAGGGATCGTCGCGCTTTTCGATCGTCGCGTAGAAGGCGTCACAATCGACGTGAGCAATGGCAAGCGTATCGAGCTCGTTATGGCGCAATAATCGCGGCGATCCGCAGCTGCGGCAGCGCGCGGCCTGTGGTGCGGCGTCAGCAAGGCAGTCGCGGCAGAACGAGGCGTTCACGGCACGCTTCCGTCGCCTAGGGTTTGCCGAGCGCCCTGCGGGCACCCGCGATTTCGGCCGGGTCAATTCCGGCACTGTCGGCAAACAAGATCAGGAGATTCTCGTCGCCGAGCATATGCTCAAGCACGCCGGCGAGAAAGCTTCGCTCGCGGGCGGCGGCGCGGATGTGCTCGACCGGAATGCCGGTCATGTCGAGAAACCGGCCGAGTCGCTCAGGCTCTTCAGCGATGAAGCCAAGCGCCTGAATCGCCAGCATTTCCGCCTGTTCGCGGGTCAGTCGCAATGGCGTCTTCATTCGGTTCCATTTGCCTTTCCGTAACATATCGGAACTAGTTTGGACGGTGTTCGGCAGGCGCATCGATGGGGCGATCGAGGCGGGCGTCGCCGGGGACGCCGCGCGTCAGGAACACACGAGGGCTGTTGGATGGCCAAGACCGTCCTCATCGTGGAGGACAACGAGCTCAATATGAAGCTCTTCCACGATCTATTGGAAGCCCACGGCTATCAGACCGTCGGCACCCGCAACGGCATCGAGGCGCTCGACCTTGCCCGTAAGCACCGGCCGGATCTGATCCTGATGGACATCCAGCTTCCCGAAGTATCCGGACTGGAAGTGACGAAGTGGCTGAAGGACGATCAGGATCTGCGGGCCATTCCGGTCGTAGCCGTCACTGCCTTCGCCATGAAGGGCGACGAGGAACGCATTCGCGAAGGCGGTTGCGAGGCCTATCTGTCGAAGCCGATTTCAGTCGGCAAGTTCATCGAGACCATCCGCCATTTCTTGGGTAACCCGTAAGAGGAGCCGATGACCGCACGCGTTCTCGTCGTCGACGACGTCCCGGCCAACGTGAAGCTGCTCGAAGCGCGGCTGTCGGCCGAATATTTCGACGTGGTCACGGCGATGAGCGGCGCCGAGGCGCTGACAATCTGCGAACGCGCCGAATGCGATCTCGTTCTGCTCGACGTGATGATGCCCGACATGGACGGTTTCGAGGTGTGCCGGCGGCTCAAGACCAACACCATCACGCATCACATTCCGGTAGTGATGGTGACCGCGCTCGATCAGCCCTCCGACCGCGTCCGCGGCCTTGAAGCCGGCGCCGACGACTTTCTGACCAAGCCGATACCCGAACCGGCGCTGATTGCCCGCGTCCGCTCGCTGACGCGGCTGAAGATGGTCACCGACGAGCTGCGCATGCGCGCGCTGACCTCGCGCGACATCGGCATCGAGTCACCGGAACGGGAGGCGGTTGCCGATACCGGCCGGGGCGGACGCGTGCTCATCGTCGACGATCGGCCGGCGTCGTATGAGCGCGTCGCCGCCATGCTGGCAAAGGAGCAGAGCGTCGAAGTCGAAGCCGATCCGAACGAGGCGCTGTTTCGCGCCGCAGACGGCGACTACGACCTGCTGATTGTTTCGTTGGGACTGGAGAACTTCGACGGGCTGCGGCTATGCAGCCAGCTTCGCTCGCTCGATCGCACCCGCAACGTTCCCATTCTCGCCATTACCGAGCCCGACAACAGCACGCGCATGTTGCGCGGTCTGGAAATCGGCGTGAACGATTATCTGATGCGGCCGATCGACAAGAACGAGCTCTTGGCGCGGGCGCGCAGCCAGGTGCGCAAGCGACGCTATGCCGAGCGGCTGCGCGACAACGTTCAGATCTCGATCGAGATGGCGATTACCGACGCGCTCACCGGCCTGTTCAACCGCCGTTACATGGAAAATCATCTGGGCACGCTGGTCGAACAGGCCGGCGCCCGCGGCAAGCCGCTGGCGGTGCTGGCGCTTGACATCGACCACTTTAAATCGATCAACGACACCTACGGCCACGACGCCGGCGACGACGTGCTGCGCGACTTCGCCATGCGCATCAAGCGCTCGATCCGCGGCATCGACCTGGCGTGTCGCTGCGGCGGCGAGGAGTTCATCATCGTCATGCCGGAAACCGACATGGCAGTGGCCATGACCGTCGCCGAACGGTTGCGCCGGCGTATCGCGACCGAGCCGTTTGCGATCAGCGAAGGAACGCGCACGATCCCGGTGACGCTCTCGATCGGCATTGCTGCGCTTCGCGGACGCGACGATACGCCCGCAAGCCTGCTCAAGCGTGCCGATCAGGCGCTGTATCGCGCCAAGCGCGACGGGCGAAACAGGGTGGTTCCTGACGCGGCGTGAACGCCCGCGGGTTGAACATTCGCTCTCCACCCGCGCCCAGTCCATCAAATATGTCTGGGGTTTAGAGCCAATTCCCAAGAGTTATGATCATTTTGATGATTGATTTCCTCAATCGTTGCGATATTTTATTGTCGGAAATCAGCAATGCATGGCAGGCCCCTTCCGGGAGCCGAACAGCGGCCTTAAGGAAGGCCGAGTGCGTTTGGACTAGCCGCATTCGAATAGCCGCATTCTGAATAGCCCTGCGGAGTGCTCAGGTCCGCCGCATCTCCTGGGTCCGTGGGGTT
>JBAUGC010000206.1:0-8054 GCA_049679485.1 Xanthobacteraceae bacterium | reverse complement strand
ATGGAGAAGGTCGGCAACGAGGGCGTCATCACGGTCGAAGAGGCCAAAAGCCTCGAAACCGAACTAGACGTCGTCGAAGGCATGCAATTTGATCGCGGTTACATCTCACCCTACTTCATCACCAACGCCGAAAAGATGCGCGTAGAGATGGATGACCCCTATCTCCTGATCTACGACAAGAAGCTCTCTGGCCTGCAGGAATTGTTGCCGCTGCTTGAGGCAGTGGTACAAACCGGCAAACCGCTTGTCATCATCGCCGAGGATATTGAGGGCGAGGCTTTGGCTACGCTCGTCGTCAACAAGCTGCGAGGTGGCCTGAAGGTTGCGGCGGTGAAGGCACCAGGCTTCGGTGATCGCCGCAAGGCTATGCTTGAAGACATCGCGATTCTCACCGGTGCTCAGGCAATCAGCGAGGATCTCGGCATCAAACTCGACAAGGTCACAGTGAACATGCTCGGCCGCGCCAAGAAGGTGACGATCGAGAAGGAGAACACCACGATTGTCGACGGCGCCGGCAAGAAGTCCGACATCGAAGCTCGTATAAACCAGATCAAAGTGCAGATCGAGGAAACCACGTCGGACTACGACAGGGAGAAGCTGCAGGAACGTCTCGCCAAGCTTGCGGGCGGCGTCGCAGTGATCCGCGTCGGCGGCGCGACCGAGGTCGAGGTGAAGGAGCGCAAGGATCGCGTAGACGACGCGATGCATGCGACCCGAGCCGCGGTCGAGGAGGGTATTCTTCCGGGCGGTGGCGTTGCTCTCCTGCGCGCCAGCGAGGTGCTGAAAAAGGTGCGCACGCACAACGACGACCAGAAGACCGGCGTCGAGATCGTCCGCAAAGCCCTCTCCGCTCCGGCCCGCCAGATCGCAGCCAACGCGGGCGAAGACGGCTCCGTGATCGTCGGCAAGATCCTTGAGAAGGATCAGTACGCCTACGGTTTCGACGCCCAGAATGGCGAGTATGCAAACCTCGTTTCTAAGGGCATCATTGACCCGACCAAGGTCGTTCGGGCGGCTCTTCAGAATGCCGCATCGATCGCTGGGCTACTGATCACCACGGAAGCCATGGTCGCTGAACGGCCGAAGAAGGACGGTGGCGCCCCGGCTATGCCTGGCGGTGGCATGGGTGGCATGGACTATTAAATCCCACCTTCAACGGAAATGACGAAGGCCCGGGACTTATTCCGGGCCTTTTTCTTGTGCGCTCGAACAGATCGTTAGAGCTGCTTTAACTTCAGTTAAGTCTTGAAACGAAAAAGCCCCGCGCAAGTAAGTGCGGGGCTCGAGTTCGTAACAGAGCTAAATGCCGCTTTTCCGGCCGTGAACGCGGGCGCACGCGGCATTGGACCGCTACCGGACCGATCAAATATGTCGGCCACGCCGCGGTCGCACGCGACATTGCCGGTCTCAAGCAAGCGCTCGCTGCCGTCACTGTCGCCGACGCGTTCATCACCGCGGTTGCTCCGGGGAGCATGTTGCCCGAGCGCGACGATAGGTATTACCGCAGCGAAGAAGAGACGGTGTTCGCCATAGCCGAGGCGCTGCACGAGGAATATCGCGCGATCATAGACGCAGGCTTCATCCTCCAAGTGGACGATGCCTGTCTGGCGAGCTGGTGTGACATGATGCTGCCGAACGGCACGCTCGCGGACTATCGCAAATGGGTCGGGGCTCGCATCGCCGCTGACCATCAAAACCCGGGGCTACGTCCTCGAGGCGGCGAATGTGCGCCACGAACACGAATGATGTGTATGGGAGAACATCGAGCTGCCGGAGGACGCCACCTGGTGCAGGGCGTCGTCAGCCACCACACCAATCTGATCGAGCATCCGCGCCTAGCTAGTGGCTGATCGCATTGTCCGCTTGGCCCGTTTGGTCAGCCGCGACAACATGATCGCCGGTACCGACTGCGGCTTTTCGCCGGGACCGTTTCAGCGCCGCTTCCATCGCTCGATTAAGTGGGCCAAGCTTGAGACGTTGGTAGCCGGCGCGAAACTCGCAACCAAAGAGCTTTGGGGTAGCGCCTAGCCGTCGCGCTGGCCCGCTCCGGGTGATTTAATTGCGCGGCAAGGCCGGTCGCTCACGCTTGTTCCATCTTACATAACATATGTTGGGTCGGCTTCAGCTCGTGCGAAAGGCGTTGCGATCCGATGAAACAAAGCGGGGAAAAACATGACGACCGAAGTACATCTTTCGGAACTTGAGAGGCAGCATAAGGCACTCGAACATGAGATCGCCGAGGCATTGGCGGACAGTTCAACCGATGATTTGAAGATTGCCGAATTAAAGCGTCGAAAGCTTCTGCTGAAGGATCAGATCGAGCGCCTACGGCATGACCGTGTACTGTGAGCGTATGCAGCGAGCCTAATGGAGCGGTTCGTCCTGAAGAGGCTTCGATATGGCGCAGTTGGTTCCACTATACCGAGACGACACCGCCAACTAAGGCGGCCTACATCATTTGCATTTGCCTAGGTTTTGAAGGGCGCCGCATGGCATCCGCCAGTCTTAGCCATTCGGCCGCCATCTCGCGTTGAATAGAACGCGCTTCCTGCTCTCTTGTCGCAGCGACCATTTGCAAACAATGCTGCGCATAACGCGCGTATTCTTTGCGCTTTTCATTCATGGCCGCGAACACCTCCGATAATCCTATATGGCGAGCGATTTGAGGCACGTTACCAAGATGAGTCTGATCGAAATTGACCACCATCGTTCAAAATGGCCCACTGAAAGAACCTCTTGACAAGGCCAATTGCCATCCATACACCATCCATATGGATGTCTATCGGATGGTCTGAATGGCAGAAAATGTGCATCAGCTGCGCCCTAAACCGAGTGACAGCGAGAAGATCACGATCAACCTCGGCTACGTCGATCTTGGCCATATCGATCTGATGGTGCAGGACGGCTTTTATTCCAACCGGACCGATTTCATTCGCACGGCAATTCGAAACCAACTCGAACGCCATGCCGAGGTCGTCAGACAGTCCACTGCCCGAAAGAGCCTAGATCTTGGTCTGCGGAATTATAGCCGCGAGGATCTTGAGGAGGCCCGTCGCGCCGGACAGAAGCTGGAGATCAACGTATTGGGCCTCGCCACTATCGCGGCCGATGTCACCCCTGAACTCGCCCGCGCCACCATCGCTTCAGTCGTCGTCCTGGGAGCATTGCACGCCAGTGCAGAGGTCAAGGCCGCTCTCGCGGATAGAATGCGATAATGGAAATTTTGAACCCGAACGAAATTTGACGCGAACTTTCGGCTCCGACGCGGCTGGCTCCAAGCAAAAGGTAGCTTTCGTTATGAATGAGATGATGCTCCAGGCAACGCGGCTTACGCGGGCAAACCGACTCGTCGAAGCCACGGCGCTCATTCAGCGCATGCTTCGAGGCGAGGCCGATTCTGAAATTGCTGGTCTCGGAAACAGGCCGCCGACAATTGACGGGTATCTAGGGGCAATCGATGAAACCGCGCACTTCAACGAGGCGCGTTTCGCTAGGCTGCATTATTTCCAGACGTTGCGCGATCCAACATATCGCTTCAAATACCCCTCAAGGCATGGACTGCAGGGGTGGACGCGGCCCGTACCGGCATCCACGCCGGACATTGTGCCGGAGGGTGGAAAGTTCATTGAATCGCTTTATACTAACTCGGCGGGAAGCCGCGCCTACAAGCTGTACATCCCCAGCGGCTATCAGGGCCAACCGGTTCCTTTGGTCGTTATGCTGCACGGCGGCACTCAAACGCCTGACGACTTCGCCGCCGGAACGCGGATGAACTTGATCGCGGAGGAAGAGACTTGTCTCGTGGCCTACCCCGCACAGCCCATTCACGCGAACCCGGCGAAGTGTTGGAATTGGTTTCGCCCAAACGACCAATGCCGGGACCGCGGTGAACCGTCGCTCATCGCGGGCATCACGCGCCAAGTCATGCACGACTATTCCGTCGATCCACGACGTGTCTACGTTGCGGGATTGTCCGCCGGAGCGGCTGCGGCCGCCGTAATGGGGGCTAGTTACCCGGATCTATATGCCGCAATTGGAGTGCATTCAGGTCTGGCTTGTGGGGTCGCCGACGATCTTATTTCTGCATTCGCCGCTATGCGACAAGGCGATTCACGACGCTCTTCCGCATCCGGTGATGCTACGGACATTCTTGAAGACCAGCAGCCGTTTGTTCCGACTATCGTTTTCCACGGAGATCGTGACACCATAGTGCACCCCCGAAACGCCGATCATGTCATCGCCCGTTCTACGAGAACTACTCACTTGCAGAAGAAAATACATCGTGGGCAAGTACCGGGTGGTCACGCTTACACCTGCACGATCCACACCGATGCGAACGGGCAGGCGATCCTAGAGCAATGGTGCATTCATGGAGCTGGCCACGCCTGGTCGGGAGGGAGTCCCACCGGTTCCTACACCGATCCGCGAGGGCCGGATGCGGCCAAGGAAATGCTGCGGTTCTTTCGCGATAACCCTGCCGTCGAACGCGACGGAGAAACCGCGAATTGTGAATGCTTTCGATGAGGCAGAACCTTACGGGCAGGGTTGGCCAACTTGCGTTTACATTCGAAATTGGAAGGGCAGTCATGTCGGGTGACCAAGAAGCAAACGAAGAACGGCCGTGCCTGCACTGCCTGATTGTCGAATTGATCGACGACTTTTTTGCAGAGAACCCTGTGGCACCAGGTGATCCAAATGTAATCGATACCGATGAACTAATTACTGCGGTCGCAAAGACGATGGCAGAACTGACTTCCAGCCAAGGTGATGCGGTCCGCCAGAGCATGATCGAACAGCTGATGCGTGAAATTGTGAAATACGATACGGAGTTTCGTAGAGAAGACGCGATGGGTGCACTCAGCTCCGATGCACGGCACTAGCTTATTCGCGGCGTCTTAGCACAATCTTTTTCTACACGATGGTTGTGTTGGTCAGTCGTCTTGCGATCACCCTCAGGCAGGCCAAGGCTTTGCAGAATTCTGCCCGACTGGGTCCTTTTGATTTGAGCGGTGGCCCCGTTTGAAAGTGAGCAATTTTGAACAGATTTATCCGGAGAATTTGCAGAATCTCTTTTGCTTCATGCCAACCGGGGAACCATCTAAGTCTCCGTGCATTGAAATCCAGGTGCGGACGGGACCACCGCTCATGCCCTCGGGCAAGCTAAACTGGTGCTACGCAAACGCAAACCGATGCTGGCTTTGGGCATCGGAGACGAAGAGCGACGAACACCGCCGCGCTTTCTTGGACATGGCCGGGGCGTGGAGAGCGTTGGCACTGAAAGAAGAGCGGCGGAGTGTACAAGCTGGAAGTCTTGCGGTGCTTCGCCCTGACTGCAGAATGTCTGTGAAGCCATCCGCGCCCAACCAACTCAACTTGTCGGGGCTGAGTAAGATCAACCTCTCGGTCGAGGCCGCTTGACAAGGGGCTCAGGTCTCGACCGCCCTCGCAAGGCAACCAATGCCCCCCCCTTCCTCTTTCGGTGCCCCAACACCGGTCTACGGGTTCAAGGCTTCGTCGCCGAAGAAACATTGGATGACCCTGATCGTTATGAGCCGATCAGTTGCCTAGCGTGCCAGCAGGTTCACTATGTGGTTCCGAGTACGGGCAAGGTGTTAGGGCAAGAGGACGAATAGATCGCCTCTGGCCTCCGATTGTTCGGACTGCCAAAAGACGATACAGGGCGCAATGAACTAATGATGGCGAGCATAACAATGGTTGAAAAAATTTGAACCGAAATCTGAGCGCTGGAACACGAACTTGATCGTCGAGAAGACAAAGAAAGGAGCCGCTTTTAGCATCCGATTGTACGGTTGGGGCGTGTGCGACCGGTACACAGCGCCGACTTCTTTCAGCTTATTGTTCAATTATTTGCAAAAGCGGTCGTTTTCGCGAGCCTTCAATGCGATGCGGCGCGGGGCGGTGTATAGCGGTTCCAATTTGTGAATGGTGATCGTTATTCGAGCAGCTCGTCGGCGCGGCTGATCCGCCGTTCGTTTGACTTTATGCACCGGCGTCCGGTCTTCGGTAGGTGCCGAGAACCTTATCCCAGAAGAAGTGAATTACACCGAAATTACTATTCGCGTGACGGTGATGAACAAAGTGTAGTTCCTGCTGGCGTCTGAACCAGCCAAACCTTTGAAGCCGCGATCCCTCTACGTGATATTCTTTGTCAAAGAAGACGTGCGCATAAAACGACGCCGCGCTTGCGATTGCCGTCACCACAAAAAGAGGAAGCGGCAATAAGAAATAAGCGAACGCACCGAGTAAAAATATCGGAATAAAGAAATAGGGCGTAATGTTGCCCTCGTCACCGAGGTATGTCCGAGAGACGAGATGATCGTCGGCATAATGCGTGTGGTGGAAGTTGATGTGGTTGCGAAACAACTTGCCGCCGAGTCGATGGTGGGCGACTTTATAATGCAACAACGTCTGCCCAAATGACATGACCAAATGCGTAGCAACTGCAGTCACCATAAGAAGCGAAATCTTCAGAATGAGCGGCGATATCGTCTGGAGCACGAGCGCTTCCTTGGGCTTAAGCAACGAATTTAGCACGAAAGCCCCGTTCGCGTCAGATGCATCATTGCGATTCTTTGCGCGTGCAATCGCTGCCAGCCATCTTCTCGACCAGGTGAACGATGGCACGGCGAAGAGCTGCCTCTTTGATCTGCATGAACGCCTTGGTGAGCGACAACCCATCGGAGGTAGTGAGAAAAGGGGAGATGTAGGTGGGGACGGGCACCCGGTATCCAACCTTCAATGCACTCGTTGGCGATGGCGATCTGGTCAAAATTGCTCATTTTGGATCGTCCGGCTCAATGGGCGTCACCGCTCAGTGCTTGAAGCAGAAAGCGGGCGCGTCTGTGAGCCCGCTAATCCAATCACCGTTATTCCATGGGCCGCTTGTCTTGCCGTCGGTGTGGCACTGGGCGCAGCAAGGCGAACCGCCGCCAAGCCTTGTCATAGCGGGTGGCGGCACGCTGATCACGAGCTGACGCTTGTTCAAAGACATTTTAATTTACGGTGCGCGGTTCGCGAGTGGTCAAAATTGCTCAGATTTCTGTCGGCAAAAGCATGCCAAGTGTTGGCTGCTGAGCTGGACGTCTGCGTTCGCTCCTATGGGTCTACGCGCATGCATAGGCGTACAGACGTGGTTGCCTCGGCGGCGTGCGGCAAAAGAGCAATGACCAAATCAGCACTCTACCCGTTGCGCTTCGACCCGATTTATCAGTACCGGCTATGGGGCGGCCGGCGCTTGGCGAACTGGCTGAAAGCGCCGCTGCCGAGCGATGGACCGATCGGCGAAGCCTGGTTGCTGAGCGATCGCGACGAGCACCCCAGCCGCGTTGCCGAGGGGCCGCTCAAGGGACGCACGATCGCTCAACTGATTGAACGGGCGCCGAAGCTCGTCCTCGGCAAATTGGCCCGACGTTTCCGCCGATTTCCGTTGCTGCTGAAATTCCTCGACGTGCAAAAGATGCTCTCCGTGCAAGTGCATCCGTCTGATTGCAACGTCGATCTGATACCCGACGGCGAAACCGGAAAAACCGAGGCGTGGGTCGTTCTGGAAGCAGAACCCGCAAGCCGTGTTTACGCCGGCTTAAAGCCCGGCACGACCGCAGAGGACTTACGTGCTCTCTCGGAGCATACTGCGAACAAATATCTAACCAGTTTCACGCCCCGGCGCGGACAAGGCATTCTTATTGAGGCTGGAGTTGTTCACTCGCTCGGTGATGGCGTCGTGGTGTTCGAGGTCCAGGAAAACAGCGACGTTACTTTTCGCCTCTATGATTGGAACCACATCGATCCGAAGACAGGCCATCCGCGCGCGCTGCAGGTTGCCAAGGCGCTGGCATGCATTGATTTGATGCAGGGCCCGGTCTGCCCGATCGCGCCCGTGGTCGAAACCCTGCAGCCAGCCATGCGGGAGCGGCTCTTTGATGGTTCACATTTCCGATTGTGGCGCCTCCGGGGTGAGGCGCCGTTCGCGGTCGGCGCCCCGGATGAGCCGCGGGTTTTGGTGTGTCTCGAAGGTGTAGGAAGTCTTGAACATG
>JBAUGC010000205.1:0-3998 GCA_049679485.1 Xanthobacteraceae bacterium | reverse complement strand
CTCAGCGTCGAGGCGCTGCGCCAGCTGCGTGCCGATCTGATCATGGCGAGTAAACCGCCGCCCCCCGAAGCACCGACGACTAATCCCGCAACCTCGAAACGCCGATTGGGCGGTGCGGGTGCTTCCGGTCCGATGACACGTTAACTGTCGGCGCCGGTGTATCCAGGCGTCCGTGCCGGCGGACAACTGCCCGGCCAGGCGTTGGCCCAATCGCCATCGCCGGTCACCGGCGCGCCGCGTAAAAAATGGGCCTGGTGGCGGCGGGTCAGCGCCATCACCAGGCCGTTGCGCGCGATGCTCTAGTTCGAGCGCGCTAGAACGTCGAGTATTTCGGCGCCGTGCAGCCACCGCAGGCCCACGGCCACGACCAGTCGGCGACCTTGCCCTTGTTGGCTTCGACGTAGGGGCTCCACGCCTTCGGCGGCAGCGCCTTGCTCTGATAGACGATGGCGAACTGCCCGTTGGCCTGGACTTCGCCAATCATCACCGGTTTCGCCATGTGGTGATTAGGCAGCATCGTCACCTCGAAGCCGGAAGGTGATTTCACCTTCTGTCCGATCATGGCCTGCCGTACCGCATCCACGTCGGTCGTTCCGGCCTGCTGCACCGCCTGCGCCCACATGTGGAACAGGATGTAGGCGGATTCCATCGGGTCGTTGGTGACGCGCTTGTTGTCGTGCATGTAGGCGTGCCACTTGGCGATGAATGCCTTGTTCTCCGGCGTGTTGACCGACTCGAAATAGCTCCACGCGGCGAGGTGCCCGACCAGCGGTTTGGTGTCGAGACCCGCTAGCTCCTCTTCGCCGACCGAGAAGGCGATGACAGGAATGTCGGAGGCTTTGACGCCCTGATTGGCGAGCTCCTTATAGAACGGCACGTTGGCATCGCCGTTGATCGTGGAGACCACCGCGGTCTTCTTGCCGGCCGAGCCGAATTTTTTGATCGACGCGACCTCGGTCTGCCAGTCGGAGAAACCGAACGGCGTGTATTTCTCCATGATGTCTTCATCCTTGACGCCCTTATACTTCAGGTAGGCGCGGATGATCTTGTTGCTGGTGCGCGGATAGACGTAGTCGGTGCCTTCGAGGATGAAGCGCTTTACCTCGCCGCCGTCCTTGCTCATCAGATATTCGACGGCCGGGATCGCTTTGTTGTCGGGGACTGAACTGCCGTAGAAAATGTTGTAGGAGGATTCTTCGCCCTCGTACTCCAGCGGGTAGAACAATAGTCCGTTCAGCTCCTCGAACACCGGCAGAACGGATTTGCGCGACACCGAAGTCCAGCAGCCGAACACCGCGGCCACCTTGTCCTTGCTGATCAGCTCGCGCGCCTTTTCCGCGAACAGCGGCCAGTTCGACGCCGGATCGACGACGACCGGCTCGACCTTCTTGCCGAGGAGCCCGCCATTGGCATTGAGTTCGGCAACCTGCATCAGCATCAGGTCTTTGAGGATCGTCTCGCTGATCGCCATGGTGCCGGACAGCGAGTGAAGGATTCCGATTTTGATCGTGTCTTCGGCCGCGGCGCGCGCGACGCTGCCGAGAAGAAACGCCGACGCGACCAAGGCGGGAAGCCATGAATGTCTGGCAGTCTGCATGAGCTTTCTCCATTTGAAGGAAGGCCAGCCGCCCGGCAGTGCTGCGCCGAGCCGTTGCCTCTGTTCCGGCTGTCAGAAACCATGCGCCGCGGCGGTCCGCGCGCCGAGAGCCACGGTGGAAAAATGCGATGGCACCGGATTATCGCCGCGTAACCGCTGTTAGCCGCGCGAATCTGCCCAGCGGAAGGTCCGAGTTCCCATCTTTCGCGCAACTTGTGCTCTTGCCTTAGGCAAACAGGCTCGTTGCGGGCTCTCGATGGGTCCAGTTGGCTGCGGATTCGCGGGACCAGTCGCGTGGCGCTTTGAAAGAGTCTGGTACCCCGACTAAGATCGCTTGCCGGGTCGAAGCATAACGCAGTCATGATGAGCTGCATCTGAGCTCATGCAGATACCCGTACTGCTGGATCGTTCCCGGCGCGAACCGCTGACCAGCCAGCTCGTCGACCAGCTTCGCGACGCCATCCGGCACGCGCGGATTCGTCCGGGTACGCGACTGCCGTCTTCGCGGCGGTTGTCGGAACAGCTTGAGGTTTCGCGCAACACCGTAATCCGCGCCTACGACACACTGATCGTCGAGGGTTACGTCGAAGCCCGCCCGGCCTCGGGAATCTTTGTTTCCGACAGTCTGCCCGGTACGCCGGTTGGGGCGGCGGCGAGCGCGCCGGAGCCGGCCCGTGGCGGCGTCCTGTCGCACATGCCGCTGCCGCCGCTGCCGTTGCGGGTGCAGAACGTCGTCGATCAACGGCGCAACCGGCTGTCATTCGATTTTTTTCCCGGCAGGCCGAATGCGGCGCTGTTCCCGCTCAAGACGTGGCGGCGCTTGCTCCAGAGCAATCTCTCTCACGGCGGCCATATCGGACTTTCGCAATATGGCGATCCGGCCGGACTGCCGGCGCTCCGCTCGGCCATCGCCGATCATCTGGCGACGACACGCGGCATCGCCGCCGATCCGGGCCGCATTGTTATTCTCAGCGGCGCCCAGGAAGGGATCAGCATTGCGGCCCGGCTGTTTCTCAATCACGGCACGCCGAGCGCGATCGAGGATCCATGCTATCAGGGCGCGGCGTTCGCGTTCGAGGCGACCGGCTCTGAGATCACGAGCGTCGCCGTCGATTTCGAGGGCCTGATCCCCGACGAGCTGCCGCAGCGGCCGACGTCGCTGCTTTATTTGACGCCGTCACACCAATTTCCGACCGGCTATACATTGTCGCTGGCCCGCCGTCACGCCATCGTTGCCTGGGCGCGCCGCTACGGCTGCTACATTCTGGAGGACGACCGCGACGGCGAGCTCCGCTACGAAGGCTCGCCCTTGCAGGCGATCGCGGCGAATGCGCCGGACTGCACCATCTATCTCGGCACCTTCTCGCGCACGCTCGGCGCCGGTTTGCGACTCGGCTATATGGTGGTCCCCGAACAGCTCGCCGGCGTCTTTGCCGCGGCGAAGGGGCTTCTCAACAACGGCAATTCCTGGCTCGATCAGGCGGCTCTCGCCGAAATGATGCGGGTGGGTTCGTACGCGGCGCATCTGCTGCGCAGCCGCGCCTACTACAAGGAGAGCCGCGATTGCCTGATGACGGCGCTGCGCCGGAACTTCGGCGAAATCAGCGTCACCGGGGAAGCGGCCGGCCTGCATCTGGTTTGGTACCTGCCGGCAGGCGTGCCCAACGCCGCGATCGTCGAAGACCTGGCGCGGCGCGCACGAATCGGCGTGTACTCTTTTCTTTCCGGCGGCGCCTATGTGGCGCGGGCCTCGACGCTGACGCAGCGCGGGCTGATCCTCGGCTATGCGGCGGCCTCGCGTAAGCAGATCGAGCAGGGCTTGGCGCGGCTCTCGGACGCCATCGACGACGCGATCGACGATCCGAGCGCCGACGTGAACTCGCTTTTTGTCCGGGCCAGCGTGCCGCCGCCGCCGCAACAAAGCCTGGCGCGCAAGCCGCGCCATCTGGACCCCAGCTTTCTGCGCAAGCCGGCTCTAACGGCCCGTCGCCGCCGCCGCAGACACTTGGCGTTCGGCGCAGTGCGGCAGGCGGGCAACGTGATGGTCGCGGTGAGCAAAATCTATCGCTATCCGATCAAAGGCCTGAGCGCGCAGCCTTTGTCGAACGTCGTGCTTGAGGCCGACAAGCCATTCCCGCACGACCGCATCTTTGCGCTGGTGCGGCCCGGTGCTCCAATCGACCGCGACGATCCGAAATGGGCCAAGAAAGGCCTGTTCGTGATGCTCATGCTGGAAGAAAATCTGGCGCGCGTGAACACCGCACTCGATCTCGACTCGTTGCTGCTGACGGTGAAGCAGGGCAATCAGCAGGTGATTTCGGCGCAACTGACCGATGAGGAACAGCGCGCGAAAGTCGAGAATTTCTTCTGGCAGTTGGTGCCGACGCTGCGCGGGCCGCCG
>JBAUGC010000204.1:0-5815 GCA_049679485.1 Xanthobacteraceae bacterium | reverse complement strand
AGCGTCAGGATCAGATCGGCATTCTCTATATCGACGCCGGGCGCAATAATGCCATCAACGACGACTTTATCCGCGAAGCCCATGAGCTGATGGACAAGGCGGAGGCCGATCCGGCCATCCGGGCACTCGTCGTTACATCATCGCACAAGTCGATCTTCTGTCCCGGCGTCGATTTGCCATCGCTGATGGGCCGTTCGGGACCGCAGATGCGGACGTTCTATGAGGCGCTCACCGGCATCGTCCGGCGCAAGGTCGCTTACCCCAAGCCCGAGGTGTACGCCCTGAACGGCCACACCGTTGCCGGCGATTGCATGATGGCGCTCGCCGGCGATTACCGCGTGATGGCCAACGGGCGTTTTGCTTTCGGCATGATGGAAATCGACGTCGGTCTCGCGGCGCCGATTGGGGTCGTGGAAATGCTGCAGCACTTTCTCGGTGGCCGGCTCACCGAGCGCGTCCTGTTCACCGGCGAGAGGTTTTCGCCGCAGGACGCGTTGGCGTTGGGATTGGTGGATGAAGTGGCCGAGCCGAATGAGTTGATGGGGCGCGCATTCGCACGGGCCCGGACACTGGCCGGAAAACCTGCAACCGGCTGTCGCCGGCTCAAACGCTATTCGCGGCAGGCCCTGGCGTCGCGGATGCACGCCCTTGACGATGCCCATCTCGACGAACTCGTCGACCAATGGTTCTCGGAGGAGACCCAACGCCTGGTCACCGTGGCAGTTGAGCGCATGAAGAAGCGCGCCCCGGCTCACGCCTGAGAATTTCTGCTGCCGCAAGCTGCGTCATCGACCGCGTCGCGAATCTGTGCAAAAATTTTAACCGGCGTCAAAGCGCTGCCTGAATTTGCCTGCATCCATATGTCCGGCGTTCGGCGTGCGACGTGAGGAGGTCCTCTCGTGGGGGCAGGCGTACTTGCACTGGTGCCTGATCGAATACTTCGCGCCGCTTTATCATTGACTGTTCTGCTGTTGGCCCTAGGACCGGGACGGGCGCAGACAGCACCGCCCGCGCCGCTGCCCGGATTTGTGCCGCCGTACGAAATTACCCGGATCGTGCGGTTGGCCGGCTTCGATCCGCTGGCGCCGCCGCTCCGGGAGGGCACCACCTACGTGATCCGGGCTACCGATTTTCGCGGCATCCTGATGCGCGTGGTGGTCGATGCCCGCAGCGGCGCCGTCCGCGCCGTCAATCGGATCGTCTCCGATGCGGGCACTTACGGTGCGCTCGGCATGCTGCCGCCGCCTTATGGTGTCCCTCCGCCGTTTGGGGCTTTGGCGCCTTACACCGGGCCGCCAGCATACGCGCCGCCGGAATTCGAGCTACCTGAAATGGTGCCGGGCGAGGAGGCCGACTTGCCGGTCGTACCGGCTCCCGCCGCCGCTTATCCCGCGACGCGTTCCTTGCTGTGGGAGCCGCCATTGCCGCGGCCACGTCCCGCCGCCACTGCCGCGCGTAAAGCCGCCGCCAACGCCAGGTCCGCCGACAAGACCACATCGCCGCCAACCACTGCTGCGCCGGCCGCACCAACAGCGCCGAAACAGCCGCCGCCTCAGCTTCCCGACTAAGCGGTCCGGTCGGCCGCCAGGCTCGATTTGCTTCGCTCCGCGCCCAATGACACTCTGCACCCGAATGATGATGTGGGACGTTCAAGTCCCGCCACGTCGCATTGCGGACCGTTCTGGGGAGAGACGACATGGCTGGCGATGCTGCGGTCACGGTGGCGGCGCGTCTCGATCGCCTGCCGCCGTTGCGCTATACGCGCAAGCTCGTAACGCTCCTGTCGCTCGGCGGCTGGTTTGAATTCTACGATCTGTTTTTCACGGCCTATGTGGCGATCGGTCTTTTTAGGGAAGGCCTGTTCAGACCGACGACGCAGGGTCTGTTCGATCTGCACGGCTTCGCCAGTTTCGTCGCTGCGCTGTTTGCCGGCATGTTCATCGGCACGCTGGCGTTCAGCTGGCTGTCGGACCGTTTCGGCCGCCGCTCGATCTTCACCTTCGCGCTGCTCTGGTATTCGGTCGGCGCGTTCATCATGGCGCTGCAACAGTCGCCGGAGATGATCGATCTCTGGCGGCTGATTGCGAGCATCGGGCTTGGCGTCGAACTGGTGAACGTCGACGCTTATCTGTCGGAGCTGGTACCGAAGGAACAGCGCGGGCCCGCGTTCGCCTACAACCAGTTCATCATGTACACCGCCGTGCCGATCGTCGCGTTTCTCGCCTGGCAATTGGTGCCGCACACCATCCTGGGCCTCGACGGCTGGAGGTGGGTCGTCATCATCGGCTCGGTCGGCGCGTTCGTGATTTGGTGGATCCGCCGCAGTCTGCCGGAATCGCCGCGCTGGCTGGCCCAGCACGGACGCGTTGCCGAAGCCGAACGCATCGTCGAGGACATGGAGAAGCACGCGCGCGCGGAAATCGGTCACGACTTGCCGCCGCCGGAAACCGTGGCCGGCGAAGTCGAGAGTAAGACCGGCGCTTGGATTGAGATCTGGAGTCCCGCCTACCGCGGCCGCACCATCATGCTGGTGATCTTCAATCTGTTCCAGACTATCGGTTTTTACGGTTTTTCCAGCTGGGTGCCGTCGCTGTTGATCTCGCAAGGCATCGGGGTCACCAGATCGCTTGCCTACACCTTCATCATCGCCGTGGCGGCTCCGGTCTCCCCGCTGATCGCGGTTTATTTCGCCGACCGTTTCGAACGCAAATGGCAGATTTCCTGGGCGGCGATTGGCATCGCCGCGTTCGGCCTGTTGTTTGCCCAGCAGAGCACCGCGGTCGGCGTGATCGTGTGCGGTCTTCTGATTACGCTGTGCGCCAACTGGCTGTCGTTTGCTTTCCACGCCTATCAGGCGGAGCTTTACCCGACCCGAATCCGCGCCCAGGCAGTGGGCTTCGTTTATTCGTGGAGCCGGTTCAGCGCGATCTTCTCCGGCTTCATCATCGCGTTCTTCCTCGGCCGGTACGGCACCATCGGCGTATTCGGCTTTATCGCCGGCGCCATGGTGATCGTGTTCATCGTGATCGGCGGCTTCGGACCCGCAGTCACCAAACGGCGCCTCGAAGCCATCGCCAGTTGATCGGCGCGCCAAACAAAAAGCGCCCCGGAAGTCCGGGGCGCTGAAGTTCACAAGCCGATCGCAGGATATCGGGCTACTTACGCAGCCTGTTTCTGCTCGACGGTCTTGCCGTTGCCAATCGGGATCGCGCGCGGCTTCTTAGCTTCGGGAATCTCGCGCACCAAGTCGACATGGAGCAAGCCGTTCCCGAGTTTTGCGCCCTTCACCTGGACGAAGTCCGCAAGCTGGAATACGCGCTCGAACGCGCGCGCGGCGATGCCCTGGTAGAGCACTTCACCACGCTTCTCCTGCTCCTTGGCTTTCTTTTCGCCGCGGATGGTCAGGGTGTTTTCCTTGGCTACGACTGAAAGCTCGTCCTCGCCAAAGCCTGCGGCGGCGACGGTGACGCGATAATCGTTGTCTCCGGTCCGCTCAATGTTGTACGGCGGATAACCGGGAGCGCCGCCCTCGATGCCTTGGTCAAGCAACGAAAACAGCCGGTCAAAGCCGACGGTCGAACGATATAGGGGTGCTAGATCGAAAGTTCGCATGGCATATCCTCCTTCTGAAGCGACATGCGGGGGCCTGCTTTTGGGGCCAGGCCTATGGAAGAAACGCAGCCGTCTCTGGCCTGCGCAGACATGACATGGGGATGCCCCACGATCGCTGCAAGAGGGGCTAAAACCCCGGTAAATAAGGGCTTATGAGACTCATCTCGATTCCGGCCAATCCGGTTCCTGACAACGCTGTCACCGGCATGTTGAAAACGCCCGATGGCGTTTCGCTGCGGTTTGCGCGCTTTGCGCCGCCTGCGGGCCGGCGGGGCACGGTGTGTATCTTCCCCGGCCGCACCGAATGGATCGAGAAATATTTCGAGACCGTTCGGGACCTGCGCAATCGCGGATTTGCCGTCGCGGTGCTCGATTGGCGCGGTCAGGGCCTGTCGGATCGGGCGCTGAGCGATCGCCTCAAAGGCTACGTCGGGAGCTTCTCGGAGTTCGACATCGATCTTGAGACTTTCGTGCGCGAGGTGGTGCTGCCGGATTGTCCGCCGCCGATCTTCGCCCTCGGCCATTCGATGGGGGCGGCCGTTCTGATCCGTGCTGTGCAGCGCGGCCATCGCTGGTTCGATCGCATTGTTCTCTCCGCACCGATGATCGGCATTGCCGCAGTCAATTCGATGGCGGTTGCCGGTACGCTGTTGAAGCTTGCGCGGTTCGCCGGCTTCGGCGACGCTTATGTGCCGGGTCGCTATCGAGGCGTGCTCGATCTGCGCCCTTTCCCCGGCAACATTCTGACCAGCGATCCGGTGCGCTATGCCCGCAATGCCGCGGTTCTGGAAGCTGACTTGGAGCTTGGTTTAGGCGGGCCGACCGTGACCTGGTGCGACGCGGCGTTCCGCGCCATGCGGGCGTTTCATGATCCGGGCTACCCCGCGCGCATCCGTCAGCCGATCCTCATTGTTGCCGCCGGACGCGATGCCATTGCGTCGAATACCGCGATCGAAGAGTTCGCCATGCTGTTGCGCGCCGGCTCGCACCTGGTCGTTACCGGCGCCCAGCATGAGATTCTCATGGAACAGGATCGCTACCGCTCGCAGTTTTGGGCAGCCTTCGACGCCTTCGTCCCCGGCACGCCGCTGTATTGAAAGAGACTGGATTGCTTCGCTTCGCTCGCAATGACGAGCTTAACCTTTCAATATCTCCAGCGCTTTCGCGTGCACGCGGCGGTCGCCGGCGGCGATGACGCGGCCGCCCTGGTTCGGACTCTTGTTATCCCACGTCGTGACCACGCCGCCGGCGCCTTCGATGATCGGAATGAGCGGCAGCACGTCGTAGGGCTTGAGCTCGGTCTCGATGACGAGGTCGACGTGGCCGGCGGCGAGCATGCAATAGGCGTAGCAATCGCCGCCGTAGCGCGACAGCCGCGCCGCCTGTTCGACGCGCTGAAAGATCTTCCGGTCAGTCTCGCGCATCAACAGCGGGCTGGTGGTCAACAGCACCGCATCTTTCAGGTCGGCGCATGGCCGCACGCGCAATTCGCGATCGCCGGCCGGGCCGCGATAGCTCGCCGCACTGCCGTCGCCGGTAAAATGCTCGCGGGTGAACGGCTGGTACATCATGCCGTAGATCGGCTCGCCGCGCCGTGTCAGCGCAATCAGCGTGCCCCACGCCGGCATGCCGCAGATGAACGATTTGGTGCCGTCGATCGGATCGAGCACCCAGACATATTCGGCGTCGGGGCGGTCGGAAGCGAATTCCTCGCCAAGGATGCCGTGCTCGGGAAATGTCCTTTTGATCAACGCGCGCATAACGGTCTCCGCGGCGCGGTCGGCCGCGGTAACCGGATCGAAGCCGCCGGAGAGGCTCTTGTTCTCGACGCCAAGCGCGGTGCGAAAGAACGGACGGATGGTTTCGCCTGCGACGCTGGCCAGTTCGTCGACGAACACTGCGAAGTCGATTGCCGTCATCTCGTCTCCGGGTATCGAAGTAACGTGACTGCGGCAATCCATGTGTTGCCGAGCGGATACAGTCCGACAGAAAGGCACTTTGACCCGGCGAGGCTCGGGTAAATTCGGATGCCGCTGCCTGAATTTTGCGCATCGACAAGCCGCGCGGCTTGAGCACTGTAACGCATTGGCGAAAAGAGGTTTTCCAGATTTGGTGAACTGATGGTTCCAGCTTCATCTAATATGGAAAACCTGCTCTGCACATTTTGCAGGACATTCTGGGGAAAATGGAAGGGAAATAGGTC
>JBAUGC010000203.1:0-2766 GCA_049679485.1 Xanthobacteraceae bacterium | reverse complement strand
ATATTCAACGCCCACGGCGCGGTTCACCTCGATCAATATCCGGGTCGCCTGGGCCTTGGTGCGAATGGTGAGATTTTTGCGCTTGGCGACCGGATGCAGATAGGCCGCGGCCGCGCTGCAGCGCTCGCCGTTTTTCTGCGTCACCTGAAACAGACCGCAGCCGAGTTGCACCGCGCCGTTGAAATCGGGATTAAGTGGAATCCCGGCCTGCTGCGCCGCCTCGAGGAAGACGTGGCTCAACGGGTTGGTGTACGGCCGCTCGCTGACGTTGAGCGGACCGTCGCTGCCGTGAAATTCGTCGTGCAGGCGCTCATTGCGCTCAGCTTTTTTGAAAAATGGCAGCACATCGGCATAGCTCCAGCCGGCATTGCCGAGCTGCCGCCAGTGATCGTAATCCGCCGTCTGGCCGCGCATATAGACCATGGCGTTGACCGAGCTCGATCCGCCCAAAAGGCGACCGCGCGGCTGGTACATGCGGCGGCCGTTCATCGCTGCTTGCGGCGTCGTCTCGTATAACCAGTTGAACCGCGGCGTGCCGAGCCTGGCGATGCCAGCCGGCATGCGCACAAACAGCGACTTGTCAGAGCCGCCGGCTTCCAGCAGCAGCACTTTGATCTCGGGCCTCGCCGACAGCCGGTTCGCCAGCACCGAGCCTGCGGAGCCCGAGCCGACGATAATGTAATCGTATCCGGTCTCACGCATTTTCAGACTCAACCGGTTCCGCGCAGGAACGCCGCGACAATCGGGTTGATCAGTTCGGGGCGGGTCAGCGGCGCCATGTGACCGCCGGCAACCTCCTTGTAAGTCCAATTAGGAGACGACCGCCGCAGCAGCGCGATGAGCTCGCGGACCGGCAGCACCGTATTCGGGTCGCTGACCACAAGCGTCCGGCGCGGCAGCAGCCGCACCCAGTCTTCGACCGGCGTCGTATCGTCGGTCACGCCATCCCATTCGAAGAAATTCGGCTTGAGCGCCTGCGTGAAAGCTTCACGCCGCTCGGGCGGCATGCCCTCCCAAGATCCAGCGCCGCCCCAGTAGTCCGCGAACGTTTCCGCTGCGACCTGCCATTCACCCAACGTTCCGAACTTCTTGATGCAATCGCACATGGCCATGGCATCGGCGAAGGCCTCGGTTCGACCGGCTTGGGCGAGCAGTGAGACCGGATTGGGTTCGAGCAGTACCAGCTTGGTGACGCGGCCCTTGAGCCGCGCCGCGGCTTTCATTGCGACCGACGCACCGAACGAATGACCGACGAGATAGACTTCGCCGGCGTCTGGCGGCAGCGCCGCTTCGACGAGACGCGCTTGGTCGTCAAGCGACTGCCGCGCGCCGGCTGGCCAAGCTGGAGTCTTGCCGTAACCGAACAGATTGACGGCGCGCAGACGAAAGTCGTCCTTCAAATCCTCCATTAGGCGGCGCCATTGGCGCGCGCCCGCTACGCTTGAGTGCACCAGTATGACCGCAGGACCGCTTGCGCCAGCTTCGATGAAGTCGACTTGAGCTGGCGGATCGCTTGTCACCGGAGATTTCCTTGATCGTCCTGTGTGCTCAGGCCAGCGGATCGGCGGCCAGGCCGAGGCGGAACTTGCCATGATTTTCGTACGCGGTGTCGCTCATCACCTGATGAATCCCCGCGGTGTTGAGGTCGCGCAACAGCCGGCCGATAACGTGCGGGTGATGCAAGCCGGTATTGCCGGCGAAATGAAACGCCGCCGTCACCGTCTCGATGGCAATGTCGGTGGCATAGACCGCAGCAGCGCGCACATCGGCGATCGCGGCGCCGTCTGGAATCTTGCCGGTGCTGGCGATCTCGTACAATTGCTCGTAGCGCTGGTGCAGCAGCGCACGGGCTGCCCGCAATTTCAGGTCGGCCTCGCCGATGAAGCGATGCACCACCTGCCGCTCGTCGAGCCTGGATGACCGAAAAGTGCCACGCGTCGTCGTGGCGAGCTTAATCAGTTCGTCGAGCGCACGCCGGGCGCCGCCGATGGCGACGCTGCCGTGCTCCTTGGCGACGTAGGCAAACGGCGGAAACAGGAACGACGGGCCGCCGCGCCGCGGCTTCGGCTGCAGCAAATCCCAGATGAAAGTCTGGTCCTCGGGCAACGCCAGGTTTTCGACCGAGCAATCGCACGAGCCGGTGCCGCGCAGGCCCACGACGCCGCGCCAATTGTCGTACAGCGTGGCCTGCGATTTCGGAAACGCGGAGAACATGACAATCGGGCGGCCGCCGTTTTCAGCTTCGCTGGCTTCGACAATGGTGCCGCCAACAACCCATTCGCTGTGCTGAATGCCGCTGTTGAACCGCCAGCGGCCGCTCAAACGAAAATTCTTGCCATCGCGCACGGCGCGACCCGCCGGAAAGAACGAAATTGACGCGGTCGGAATCTGACCATTGGCGAATACCTTATCGAGCCCGGATTGAGTGAGGAACGTACCGAGCGACGCGATGCCGGTAGCGCCGACCATCGTGCACCAGCCGCTGGTCAGATCATTGTAGGCGAGGCCTTCCAGCACCAGCATTTCCGTGACCGGATCGGCCTCGGCACCGCCCATCTCCGCACAGAGCTTCAACCGGAACATGCCGTTTTCGCGAAGAGCGGCGACCGCTTCCGGCGCCAGCGTGCCGAGCTCTTCGCTCCTGGGGCCGGAAGCGCGCAGCGTTTCGGCGATGCGCTCGATGCCGTCGAGCAGCATTTTGCGTTTTTCCAGGCGGTCCTTTGGAAATGCCTTGATCATCGTCCCCCCATTTTCCCTCCCGCTGTC
>JBAUGC010000202.1:0-2838 GCA_049679485.1 Xanthobacteraceae bacterium | reverse complement strand
GTGCAGGATCTCGCGGGGCGGCTCGGCGTGAGAACGGACGACGGAGGACGGAGGACGTAAGACGGATAAAGCGATCCGTCGTCAGCCGTCCGATTTACGCGCCGTTGAGGTACTGCGCCGGATCGACCGGTACCGAGCCCTTGCGGATCTCGAAGTGCAATTGCGGCGACGTGACGGTTCCGGTCTGTCCGGACTTGGCGATCACCTGGCCGCGTTTCACGACGTCGCCCTTCTTGACCAGAAGTTCGCTCGCGTGCGCGTAGGCGGTGACGAAACCGTTGCCGTGGCGCACCAGAACCAGATTACCGTAGCCCTTCAGCTCATTGCCGGCATAAGCGACGACGCCATCGTCCGCGGCCTTGACCGGCGTGCCTTCGGGCACCGCGAGGTTGATGCCGTCATTCTGCAAGCCGTTCGGCTGCGGGCCGAAGCCGGTGATGACCCGGCCGCGCACCGGCCAGCGGAACGACGCCAGCGCGCCGACGGGCTCTGCGCTCTTGAGCGGGCCCTCCTGGCCAGCCGGGCCAACCGGGGTCACGACGCGCGCGCTGTGCGGCGAATCCGCCGTCGCGAAATTCTGATTCACCGGCGGCGGCCCCAGCGCTTCGGCGCGAGGTGCTGGCGGCGCGGCCAACGTAGCCGATTTGGCACCTGGAATGACGATCCGCGCGCCGATCCGCAGCTGCGTATCGGGCGGGATGTTATTGGCCTTGGCGAGCTCCAGAACCGGCTTGTGATACAGCCGGGCAATGCTGTGCAGGGTTTCGCCTGGCGCCACGACGTGGACAGCGCCAGCTGGCGGCGGAGCGCTTCGCAGCGGCGGACCAGCCGGGATGGTCGAAGGCGCAGACGAGGCGATGCGCGTCTGCGGCGCCGAAAGTGCCGTCGACGGACCGCGGTAACGCGGAATAACCAGACGCTGCCCGGGGTGGACGTGCGCCGGGCTGGTGATGTTGTTGGCTTCCATCAGGGCGGCAACGGGAACGCCATGCCGCTTTGCCAGCATTTCAAGCGTTTCGCCAGGGGCAAGAACGACAGCCGTACCACCTTCCCACGTCCAGGCTGGGGGCGGCGGGGCGGCCGGTGGCAGCGACCCGGTGACGTCCGCATTGCCGGGCTGATAAGAGCCCATCCCGCGGCCACCTCCCGAGACTCCGTCCGTGGAATTACCGGCGAGGTGCGGGAGCGGTCTGCTGTCGACGTAACCGGTGCTCGGCGGAATTGAGCCGGTCGTCTCGCTGCGCGGGGAACTATCGGTGCCGAAAAGATCTGAGAAGCGGTCGGAATCGCTGCTGCAGCTGGCGACGCCCAGCCCGATTAACGCAACAACAACGAATTGCGGCCCAATGGCCAACCAACGCGATGCGCACATGGTTACTCGCTCGCACGCAACTTCAGCTGCGAGCGAATAGACATCGTTGGGGTAAACAGGGCTTTAAGTATTGGGACAAAAATCTAATGACGCCGGAAATGTGGTGAAATGGTTACAATTCTCGTGCTTGCCCGTGGAGGAGCGGCACGAACCTGACCGCGATCAGATTTTGCCGCGTCAATCCTGATGCTGTTTTGGTGAGCTTGACAATGTGCTGGGCGCCGTCGCGCGGGCCGAGTGGCAACACCATCTTGCCGTCCTCGCCGAGCTGATCGACCAGCGCGTCAGGAATTTGTTCGGCGGCGGCCGTAATGATGATGCGGTCAAAAGGCGCCTTGTCGGGCGCGCCGGCAAAGCCGTCGCCGGCGAGCACGGTGACATTGGTATAGCCGAGCGTCTTGAGGCGGTCGCGCGCGGTATCCGCGAGCGTCCGATAGCGCTCGATACTCACCACCTCGCGCGCCAGCCGTGAAAGAATGGCGGCCTGGTAGCCGGAGCCGGTGCCCACTTCGAGCACGCGATGGTGCGGCTCGACCTCGAGCTTTTCGGTCATGTAGGCGACGACATAGGGCTGGCTGATGGTCTGCCCGCAGGCAATCGGCAACGCATGGTCGGCGTAGGCGCTGTCCGTGAATTCGGACGCAACAAAGTGCTCGCGCGGCACCGCGTCCATAGCGCGCAGCACCGCCTGGTCGCTGATGCCGCGGCGGCGCAGCGTCAGCTGAAACCCCATGCGCTCCACGTCGTCCGCTTCAGTCCCGGGCACGACAACCTCGCCGATGCAAACGCCGCCCCCTTTTTACCACTATGGCGGCGCACCTTATATTGTGATGTCGGCGTTCTCCCCCGGGAACCAGCTGCTAGGCTTCGGCATTAGGACATTCGGCATGGGGATAGAGGTCCGGCCGCCTCCGGGGCCGTTGCGCAGGGCGGATCGCTCGTATTCTCGAAAATATTGTCGGTTATCTCGTCGACCCGGTATTTCGGATGACGCTCGAGAACAATTCGACCGCCGCTAAGCGCATTCTCGTGGTCGAGGATGAGCTTATGATCCGGATGCTGCTCCAGGATATGCTGGTAGATTTGGGCTACACGCTCGCCGGCGAAGCTGGCCACATCCAGGAAGCGTTGACGCTCGCTAAGCAAAGCGAGTTCGACGTCGCCATTCTTGACGTCAATCTCAATGGCGAGCCGATTTCGCCGGTGGTTGAGGTGCTGGTCGAGCGCGGGCTGCCCTTCGTATTCGCCACCGGCTACGGCCAGCGCGGCGTGCCGGAGCTCTACCGGACGTCGCCGACACTCCAGAAGCCGTTCCAGGCCGACGCGCTTGCCGAAGCCATCGAGGCAGCGGTGCCGAGCGTTCGCATCTAATTTTCGTCAAACAACGCGGCGAGCTTCGTCATATAAGGCTCGTCGGTCATGTCGAGCTTGAGGGGCGTAACCGCAATGCAGCGCTCGTCGAGCGC
>JBAUGC010000201.1:0-8237 GCA_049679485.1 Xanthobacteraceae bacterium | reverse complement strand
CACCTCAACAGAGCCACGGAACCTAAAGAGAAATCGAAACTTCGATCTCTAGGTTTTTCAGCGAACTGCTAGTGAATTTTTCGTCGGGACCGAAAGCCTATCCCGATCAATGGTGTGTTCCCACTTCACCTTACGCCGATTAGCCAGAACATCCTCAGCGTCAGGATCAAATTCATAGTCACCGACGATCCGCCCGACGTGGTATATTCGTTTAGAAGGATCATACGTGATAACTCGGTCATTGGTCTTCATGACATTTGCAATTTTGTCTAGCTGGCTACCGGACACGACAGCTTTCATCTGCTTGTAGTCCGGCCATGTCTTCTTGACCTGCTCAATTACTTCTTCGCGGGTCTTGAGATTCTTTAGTGAACCAGCGGCTTTCCAACCGACTCCAACAATGTTCTGCTGTACAAAGTCTTCCGCGTAATTTCCTCCGTCGTTGCGAACCATCCACATATCGCCCATCCCAGTTGCGAACGCGCCAATATTTTCGGCAAACTTTTGTGTGCAAATGAACTTTCATACTAGTAGAAGTTGTAGCTTGGCAAGAGTATCCCGCTCCGGCTTTACCCGAGCGGTCACGATGGCCTCTGCAGGAAGGCGATCGCCAAGCCCGCTGCAAGCGCAAGGAACGACAGCACCGTCATCACCGGTATTGGCGGCCGTGGGGCCGCGGCCGTTGCCATGGACATCGGTGGCCCGGCGTGCGCCGAGTGATCCATCCCGACTTGTTCACCGTGACCAGGATTGGGACCATGCGCCATCGCGGCGGCACCTGCCGGGCGCACCGTCATCATGCCGTGCTTGAGGTGGTTGGCCACCAGCCACCAATTCATCGGATATGCGATGATGAAGCCAACAAGCAGCCCCATCGACATGACGAACCAAAAGCTGGGATTAGTAGGATCGTTGGCCGATCGGATCAGCGTCTTGAGTATCATCACCGTCGGCACCATGCCCGCCATCAGCAGGTTCATCGACAGCAGTTCGGGGACGAAGGTGCTGGTCAGGGCGCGCCGATAAGAGCCTCCGGCCATGTCGCGCATGAACAGCGCCTGGAAAATCGTCCAGCCGAAGGCGAAGCCCAGAACGTATTCGACAACGACCTCGGTGATGCCGGCGAGCCCGATGACGCTCGATATCACCGCGCCGGCGAGAATGCCGACGCCGTCGCCCGCCACGCAATGCATGGTCGATCCCAGCGTTTGCCGCCATCGCACGGCGACGTAGCGTTCGTGCAGCCCGGGCAGCGGCTCGCGGCAGCCGAGCACGTAAAGGAACGCGCCGACCACGCCGGTATAGGCCGTCAGCAGCAAAAAGCCCCACTTCAGCACCGGAGATTCCGGCGTGGTGCGGATGTCGATGGCGACAAACACGAGCGATACTGCCGCCAACACAAACCACAGCAGCATCACGCCATCCAACATCGAAGTCTCCGTGCACGATAAGCGTCGTTGCCGTCCCGGCCCGGCCCGGACGCGGTCGCTAATCCAGCCGACTGAAGCCGCAATCGAATGTACGAACACCTTCAAGGCGGTCGGGAAGCTGCAACACTTGCGGATTTTGAAGCGTGTATTGGGCGTCGCGATAGCCCGCCTGCCAATGCTCCTCCATGGTACGGCGGGAAAATTCGAAGTCCTTGGAGAAACCTTCGTAGCTTTTGGATCGATAGATCAGGTGCGCGATGTTGCACACCCTGTTGTCCGCCTGCTCCTCGAGGATTTTCACCTCTTCGGTGTCGCGCAGCTCCGGCGGAAGCTTCGTGAGCAGCTTGGCGAACGCGTTGCGAAGTCGTTGCGCGTTCTTGTAGTGATCCGTCGCGGCGCGGGTACGGCTCGAATATACGATCTCCTTGTGCCGCACCTCGACGTCGATGAGATCTTTCGGCAGCGCGCCGCGGGCGCTCCACAGGTCGACCTGAAAGGCGAGCGTATCCTGCCGCGGCCGGCTGTCGAGCACCCATTGCAGCGGTGTGTTGGAAACGAGCCCGCCGTCCCAGTAATGACTGCCGTCGACTTCGGTCGCCGGAAATGCCGGCGGCAGCGAGCCGCTGGCGATGACGTGCTCGACCCCGATGGGATGGGTCGTGGTATCGAAATAGGCGAAATTTCCGGAGCGGACATCGACTGCACCTACGCTGAAACGCGTTTCACCGGCATTGATGCGATCGAAATCGACCAGCCGGGCCAGCGTCTCGCGGATCGGCGCGGTGTCATAGAAACTCGCCCTGCGGACATGGCCGGGAAAGAGCACGGTAGACGGCGTGCGCGGGACAAAGAAATTTGGGGCCCCGAACATCATAACGTTCCAGGCCCGTGCTTGATTGACGGTTTGGTGGCTGAAATCGTCCTTCAGGTCGATGAACCCGAAAAAAGGGATTCCGAGCGGCGACGAGCAGATCGTCTCCCAAAATTCGCGCAGGCGCTCGACCCGCTTCTCCGGCGGATTGCCGGCAATGAGCGCCGAATTGAACGCCCCGATGGAAATTCCGGCGACCCAGTCCGGATGGAGGTCCGCCTCGGCCAGCGCCTGATAGACTCCCCCCTGGTACGAGCCAAGCGCACCCCCGCCCTGTAACAAAAGTGCAATCTGCTCGAATGGCGTGCGCCGGCCCGCCGTGGACGCCCGCGCTGGATCGGTGTCACCTGAATTTTTGGTCATTACAGGCTATCGGTTGCCTAAACGGATCAATCCCCGCCCTGCGGCGGCCGGCCTCGCGTCTGTTTGGCGCTTCGCTGGAGAGATTTCAAGCTCCGGCTTTGCCGTTACGCTGGTTGGCTCCGTTGGCGGACCTTGCTTGGCGACGGTTTATCTTCAGCCGTTAGGAAGCTAGTTTGCCGGATGTCGCCGTCCTGTCATAGCGGGGCGAGCGATGGAGCGGTCATCTGCCGCGAAAACGTTAAGCAACACGAGCGAGGACCAAGCGTAATGGCCATTGAAGTCGCCAAAGTCGAACTGAAGAACGTGCAAGATGCGTCCGGCATGGAGGCTCTGATCAAAAAGGGCCAATTCGGCGCCGACGAAGTGATCGCGGTCATCGGCAAGACCGAGGGCAATGGCGGCGTCAACGATTTTACCCGCATCCTCGCCGATCAGGCGTTCCGCGCGGTCTTGAAGAAACTAGGCAGCCGCTCCGAGGAGGCGATTGCGACCATCCCGATGGTCTGGTCGGGCGGCTGCGACGGCGTCATCACCCCGCACGCCACCGTATTTGCGCGCAATGCCAAGACCGGCTCGGCCAACAAATCGCGGCTCGTCATCGGCACGGCGATGAGCGTCGAGCTCTTCCCCGAGGACATCGGCCGCCCGGCTATGGTCGAGAAAGTCGCCGACAGTGTGCGCGCGGCGATGCGCAATGCCGGCATCGACGATCCGGCCGATGTGCATTACGTGCAGACCAAGACACCGCTCTTAACGGTGGATTCGGTCGGCGAAGCGCACCAGCGCGGGCACCAGGTCGCCTGCGAGGTGCACGATTCCATGGGCGTGTCGAACGGCACGACCGGGCTCGGCATCGCCGTGGGCCTTGGCGAAATCAAGATGCCCACGGCCGAGGAAATCTGCAAAAACCTCGACCTCTATTCCTCGGTCGCCTCGTGTTCGTCGGGCGTGGAGCTGACGCAGGCGCAGATCGTGCTCCTCGGCAACAAGGCCGGCGCCGGCGGCCGCTATCGCATCGGCCACGCGGTGATGAAGGACGCGCTCGACATCGACGGGATCTACGAGTCGATCCGCAACGCCGGGCTCGACTTGCCGGAGCGGCCGCGCGCCGCCGATCTGAAAGGCCGGCTGGTCAACTGCTTCATGAAGTGCGAGGCGGACCGCACCGGCAAGCTGCGTGGCCGGCGCCAGATCATGCTCGACGATTCCGACGTGCCCTGGCATCGCCACGCCAAGGGCGCGGTCGGCGGCGTTGCCGCGGCGGCAATCGGCGATCCGGCGGTGTTTGTCTCGGTCGATGCCATGCATCAGGGACCGCAGGGCGGCGGGCCCTGCATCGCCATCATCGACGCCGGCGAGTAGCGCATGCCGCCAGTTGCTTCAGAAGCAGCCCCCCGGCACGAGACACCAAACCGGTCCGCGGCCGGCGGCGCGCTGGTGCTGAAATCGGCGCGCGAGTTGGCGCAACTGATCCGCACCCGCGCCGTCAGTCCAGTCGAGGTGCTCGACGCCTATCTTGGCGTTATCGAAGTGCTCAATCCAAAACTCAACGCCATCGTCACGCTGGCTGCGGAGCAGGCGCGCGACGCGGCGCGGCTGGCCGAAAGCGCGGTGATGAAGGGCGAGACGCTCGGCCCCCTTCACGGCCTGCCGATCGCGGTCAAGGACGTGACGCCGACCGCCGGCATCCGCACCACTTTCGCCTCGCCGCTATTCAAGGATTATGTGCCGACCGAGGACGCCGAGGCCGTGCGCCGCCTCAAAGCCGCCGGCGCCATCGTGCTCGCCAAGACCAACACGCCGGAATTCGCCTGCGGCGCCAATACCAACAACGTGCTGTTCGGCCCGACGCGCAATCCCTGGAATCCGGCGTTGAGTCCGGCGGGCTCTTCCGGCGGCTCGGCGGCAGCGGTCGCCGCCGGCATGGTGCCGATCGCACAGGGCACCGATTACGGTTGCTCGATCCGCATTCCGGCGGCGTTCTGCGGCATCGTTGGCCTCCGGCCAACGCCGGGATTAACCCCTAGCCGCCCGCTGCATCTGCCTTGGGATCCCGGGCAGGTCCACGGTCCGATGGCGCATGATGCCGAAGACGCAGCGCTGTTTCTCGACGCCATCGTCGGCTTTACGCGCCTGTCGCCGATATCGGTCGCGCCGCCGTGGCAAAGCGCGTTCGCCGCGCTGGAGCGTCGCGACGATATCAAGGACCTGCGCATCGCCTATGTCTCCGACATCGCCGGGATCGGCGTCGAAAGCGAGATCGATACGATCTGCGGCCGCGCTGCGGCCGCGCTGGAAAAGCTCGGCGCCAAGGTAGAGCACATCGAGTTCGACGCCGGCGGCGGGCGCGCCGCATATCAAACCTGGCGCGGCTTCTGGATGGTCGGCCAGCAATATCAGCGGCTCGCCCAGATCAACGAATTCGGCCCAAATCTGAAGGGCAATGTCGAAGCCGGGCTGAAATTGACGGCGCTCGACTTCGCCGCGGCCGAGCACCAGCGCGAACAAATATTCCACCAATTCCGCAAGCTGTTCGACAGCTACGATATCCTGCTCACGCCGGCGGCGCCGGTGAAGCCCTATCCGATCGAAATGAACTTCCCGGACCAGATCAACGGCAAAAAGTTCGAAAACTACATCGACTGGATCGCGCCGGCCTATCTGATCACTCTGGTGAGCCTGCCGGCGGCGACCGCGCCCGCCGGTCTCTCGCAGGACGGCTTGCCGGTCGGCATGCAGATCGTGGCGCCGAGGTTCGAAGAGCCGCTGATCCTCAATGTCGCGCGGCAGATCCAGCGGGGCAGCGGAGTAGGCTGGCCGCCGATCAGTGCCGCCGAGCTGTCCCATGCCCGGTGAGGCACAGGCGCTCTGGATCAAGGATCCGCTCTCGATCTTCGCCGACGGCGCCGAACGCGGCATCGTGGTCAAGGACGGCCGCATCGCCGAGCTGGTGCCGACCGGGCGCGAACCGAGGACGCCCGATGTGAGGACCTTCGACGCCGGCGAGCATGTGGTACTGCCGGGCCTGATCAACACCCATCATCACTTCTATCAGACGCTGACGCGGGCGGTTCCCGCAGCGCTTGACCGCGAGCTGTTTCCCTGGCTGCAGGCGCTTTATCCGATCTGGGCGCGGCTGACGCCGGAAGCGATCGAGCTTGCGACAACGCTGGCGATGGCCGAACTGCTCCTGTCCGGCTGCACCACGACGACCGATCACCACTACGTGTTCCCCGCCGGCACCGAAGACGGCGTCGACATCCAGGTCGCCGCGGCGCGGCAGCTGGGCTTGCGCGTTCTGCTGACCCGCGGCTCGATGAATCTTTCGCAGCGCGACGGCGGGCTGCCGCCGGACAGCGTGGTCCAGGATGAAGACACCATCCTCGCCGACTCTGAGCGCGTGGTCGCGCGCTATCATGAGCCCGGCGAAGGCGCGATGGTGCAGATCGCGCTTGCGCCCTGTTCGCCGTTTTCGGTCACGACGTCGCTGATGCGCGCGACCGCGGAGCTGGCGAAGCGGCTCGATGTGCGCATGCACACTCATCTCGCCGAAACCGAGGACGAGAACGGCTTTTGCCTTGAGCTCTACAAATGCCGGCCACTCGACTATCTGGAGGATTGCGGCTGGCTCAACGAGGGAACGTGGCTCGCGCACGGCGTTCACTTCAACGACGGTGAGATCAAGCGGCTTGCGCGCGCGGGCACCACCGTCGCGCATTGCGCCTGCAGCAATCAGACGCTGGCGTCCGGCACCTGTCCGGTGTGCGCCATGGAAGAGGCCGGGATGCGCGTCGGTCTCGGCGTTGACGGCTCGGCATCGAACGACTCCTCGAATTTGATGCAGGAGGTGCGCGCCGCGTTCCTGCTGCAACGGAACCGCTATGGCGTGAAAAAGGTCAGCCACAAGGACGCGCTACGCTGGGCGACCAAGGGCTCCGCGGCGTGCATCGGGCGAACGGATATCGGCGAGATCGCCGTCGGCAAGATGGCTGATTTTGCGCTGTTCAAGCTCGATGAATTGCGCTTTTCCGGCAGCGGCGATCCGCTGGCCGCATTGGTCCTCTGCGGCGCCCACCGCGCCGACCGTGTCATGGTCGGCGGGCGATGGATTGTCGAGAACGGTCAGCTTCCCGGACTTGACCTCGCCGATCTCATCCGGCGGCACTCTGCGGCCGCACACAAACTACAAACCGGCAACTGACGCACTCACTCCATCAGCGCATAGCGACTATGCAGGAAGCAGGCTGCTCGGCGCCGCGGTAAAATTCTCGCGAGGCCGCGCAGAATGACGGGTTCTCGCGGATGAAGTGCGATCAGATTCGTGTAGCGTCTCACTCGGGGTCGACTTGGACCGGCGCTATGTCGCCGGTGGTGCGCCGATGTCTCAGCCGGCATCGCTCGTATCAAATGATCGTTCGCGGAGATACCCATGGTGAAGCGGAGCGCAACGCTCGCTCGGAACCTGGCAAGATTTTTCGCCCCGCTTGTCATACTGATCACAGCAAGCGCGGTGTTCTTCACCGCCAGCGCGCAGCAAAAGCAATCGCCCGCGCCAACGGCGAGCGCCGACAATGATCCGGCGCGAAATTTCCTCATCCAGCATGAGATCGGCCGGCGCTTTCACGTCGACCCGGCAAATCTGCCCGCGCCGAAGACCGGTCCGATCGTCACCAACCGGCCGCTGACCGTCCCCCACAGCGGGCAGGTACCGCAGGTGCCGCCCGGTTTCACCGCAACACCGTTTGCGACCGGTCACGCCAATCCAAGACGCCTGCTGGTGTTGCCGAACGGCGACATTCTGGTAGCCGAGCAGAGCGCCGGCTACCTGACCTTGTTGCGCGACGACGGCACCGGACGCGCCATATGGATCGACCGCCACGTCGAGGATCTCAACAGACCCTATGGCCTCGCCTGGCAAGGCGATCACGTGCTGATCGCCGATCAAGACGGCATTTGGAACGTACCGCATAATCTTGGTGCGCTCCGCGCCGGTAGAAGCGAAGCGCTGCGCGTCGATCAGGTGCCCGCCAGCGAACGCAAACCGATTGCCGGAGCCTACGGCGCCAAGATGATCACCAAGAAGGGCGTCTTCGGCATTGTCCAGGGTCATCAGAATCGTCCCCTCGTCGTCGACCCCAAGACCGGCGCTTTGTTTGTCGGCGTCGGCTCCTCCGGCAACCTCGGGGTCGAGCCGGAGCCGAAGGCGACCATTCAACGCTTCAATCCGGATGGCACCAACCAAACGACGTTCGCCTCCGGCATGCGCAATCCCACGGCGCTCGCGTTTCATCCGCAGACCGGCGAGCTTTACGCGCTGGTCCAGGAGCGCGACGGACTAGGCGACCAGCTGCCATCCGATTATCTCACGCACGTCCAGGACGGAGGATTCTACGGCTGGCCTTACGCCTATCTCGGCAAGCACCCGCAGGCCGGCTTTGCCAACGTCGCGCCCGACAAGGTGAACGCGACCATCGTTCCCGACCTATTGTTCGAGGCGCATTCGTCGGCATTGGATCTGGTGTTCTATGAAGGCGAGCAATTCCCGCCCGAATACAAGGGCCACGCTTTCGTGG
>JBAUGC010000200.1:0-1517 GCA_049679485.1 Xanthobacteraceae bacterium | reverse complement strand
CCTATGCGCTGACCGAAGCCATGGACGAGGGACATTGCGGTTTGCCGACCGAAGAGTTGATACCGCTTGCCGAAAAGCTGCTCGAGGTCCCGCAGGAGTTCATCCGCACTGCGCTCGATCTCGAGCTGCAGGAGCGCACGGTGGTCGCCGACCGGGTTGGCGAAACGCCCTGTGTATTTCTGGCTGGCTTGCATCGGGCGGAACGCACCATCGCCGAGCGGGTGATGCGCCTTGCGAACGGCACGCTGCCTTAGCCCTGGATCGATCCGGGCAAGGCATTGCCATGGGTCGAGAAACTGGTCGGGATTGCTCTGGCGGAAAGCCAGATCGCCGCAATCCGGCTCGCGCTGATGTCCAAGGTGCTGGTCATGACCGGTGGCCCCGGCGTTGGCAAAACTACCATCGTCAATGCCATTCTGCGCATCCTCGGGGCGAAGGGCACCAACCTTCTGCTGTGCGCTCCGACCGGCCGTGCTGCGAAACGTATGACCGAGGCGACCGGCTTCGAGGCCAAGACCATTCACCGGCTGCTAGAGGTCGACCCTAAGGGCGGCGGCTTCAAGCGCGGCGACGACAACCCGCTCGACTGTGACCTGCTGGTTGTCGACGAAACCTCCATGGTCGATGTCATGCTGATGCAGGCGCTCATGAAGGCTGTACCGGACAAGGCCGCCCTTTTGATCGTCGGCGACATCGACCAGCTTCCGTCGGTTGGGCCCGGCCAAGTGCTGGCCGATGTCATCTCATCCGGCGCGGTGCCAGTGGTGCGCCTCACTGAAGTGTTCCGGCAGGCGGCCCAAAGCCAGATCATCCTGAATGCACATCGCATCAACCACGGGGTCATGCCTGATCTTCGCAAACCCGAAGCCGAGAGCGACTTCTATTTTGTCGAGGCAGATGATCCCGAAATCGCGGTTCCGCGCATCATCGAGCTGGTCAAAACCCGCATCCCGCGCCGCTTTGGTCTCGATCCAATTCGCGATATCCAGGTTCTCTGTCCGATGAATAGAGGCGGCGTCGGAGCACGGTCACTAAACATTGAACTGCAGGCCGCATTGAACCCAGCGGGCGAGCGCAAGGTCGAGAGATTCGGCTGGACCTTTGCGCCCGGCGACAAGGTCATGCAGATCGAGAACGACTACGACAAGGAGGTCTACAACGGCGACATCGGGTTTGTGGCGGACGTTGAGCCTGAGGAAGGCGAACTCACCGCCAGTTTCGACGGGCGCTCGGTCACGTATGTCTTTGGCGAGCTCGACGCCCTAGTGCCGGCATACGCCGCGAGTATCCACAAGAGCCAAGGCTCAGAATACCCAGCCGTGGTGATCCCAATAATGACGCAACACTACGCCATGCTGCAGCGTAATTTGCTCTACACCGGCGTCACCCGCGGCAAGCGGCTTGTCGTTCTGGTTGGGCAGAAGAAGGCCATTGCCATCGCGGTTCGCAACGTCTCGGGTCGGCGGCGTTGGTCGAAGCTCGGCGAGTGGCTGCGTTTCCGCGCGCCCCTCTCACGG
>JBAUGC010000199.1:0-2327 GCA_049679485.1 Xanthobacteraceae bacterium | reverse complement strand
ATCTGCAGCTTGACGAGGTGCCGCTGGCGCTGTTGTGCGACAACACCATCCGTGCGCTGGCGAAGAGCGAAGGGGACGATCCCGACAAACTGGTTGCGCTCTATATCGACGTACTCAACCGCGCGGTCGCCGGCCGGCCCGCCGATCTCACCATCGGCATGCACCTGTGCCGCGGCAACATGGAAAGTATGTGGATGGGAGATGGCGGCTATGCGCCGATCGGCGAGGCGCTGTTCAAAGACTGCGATGTGGACGCCTATCTATTGGAATATGATTCCCGCCGGGCCGGAGATTTCGCGCCGCTGCGGCATTTACCGGCCGGCAAGCGCGCCTATCTCGGCATCATCAGCACCAAAAACCCGGCGCTTGAATCTCCGGACGATCTCATGCACCGCATCGAGGAAGCGGCCCGCTATGCGCCGATGGATCGGCTCGGTATATGCCCGCAATGCGGCTTTGCCAGCGCGGCGATGTCGAAATTCGCCGTCATGCCCAGCAAGGTCACGACCGACATTCAGACGCTCAAGATCGAGCTTCTCGTCGACGTCGGCCGCCGTGCATGGGGCTATGTGTGATGCAGGCGCTGACCGAACTGGACAGCTACGGACTGTTCACCGCCGAGGCTGTCCAGGATCCCTATCCGTACTACAGAGCGCTGCGCGAACGCGAACGGGTGCATTGGTCGGAACGGGCGCGGGCCTGGTACTTCACGCATTATCCTGACGTGTACGAATTGCAGGACCGGCCCGACTTGAGCGTCGATCGCATCGAGACGCTCTACTCCTATCTCCCCAACACCAATCCCGAGCGATTCAGCGATATCGTGGAGCACTATCATCGCTGGCTCCTCTACCGCGACGACGCCTATCACGATCGCCTCAAGGCGCTGTTCCTGAAAGCCATGACGCCGCGCGCGGTCGAACGCCTGCGACCGATGCTGCAGCGCCGGGCCGATATATTGCTCGACGAGCTGGCTAAGCGCGATGCGTTCGACGCCTATCTCGACTTCGCCGCGCGAATTCCGACCCAGGTGATGCTCGATCTTCTTGGACTGCCGGATTCCGATGAAGCGCTGATGCGGCACTGGAGCGACCGCTGCTCCAATTTTCTGTTCCAGCCGGTCGCTCCTGACAAGGAGGCGATGGCGCGGGAGCAGCGCGACATTCTCGACGCCCAGCAATCCTATTTCATGCCGCGCATCGAGGAACGCCGGCGCCGTCCCGGCGAGGATATGATTTCGGCCATGGCGCAGGCGGAGGCCGGCGGCGAGCGGCTCACCGACCTCGAGATATTGGCGACGTGCAACATGATGGCGACCGCGGGCGGCGGCACCTCGCGCAGCGCAATCGCCATGTCGTTGTGGTGGCTGCACCAATTCCCCGATCAGCTCGCCAAGCTCAAGGCCGATCCGGGCCTAATCAATCTCGCCGCCGAGGAGTTCCTGCGTTACGACGCACCGACCCAGCGCGGCATCCGCACCGCGCGCGAAGATTTCGAAATGGGCGGCAAGCAGATCCGCAAAGGCCAGCTTCTGCACATCATGATCGGCGCGGCGAACCGCGATCCGGCGCAGTTTTCCGACCCGGACCGGATCGACATCAGCCGCGATCCCAACCGCCACGTGACGCTCGGCCACGGCGTGCACTATTGCCTCGGCGCCGCGCTGGCGCGGCTCGAATTGCGCGTCGCCGTGTCGAGCTTTCTGAAACGCTTTCCAGATTACCGTCTCGCCAGCGACAAGATCGTCTACATGGACCGCACCGCAAGCCGGCGCCCGACCGGTGTGCCAGTATTCGCGCGTGCGGAGAAATAGCAGGAACATCAATCAGCGCGTTGGTGGCGGAGGACGGATACCTCCTTCCCCCGCGACATCGGGTGGCGTTCTTATTACCTTTGGCCGGTCGCGAACCGCCAAGAAACCATCGAATGGGACGTGCGAGTAGCGCTGGCAAACGTCTGCTTGCGGGCAAAGCCGACATTGCTCCCTGACGCGTAGGCCCCGTGCGCGCTTCTCTATCTCACATTCCAAAGACATTTTACACCACGCTTGAACGGGCCGCCAGCGCATTGCGACACTCGTTTCATTGGTCGGCCTCTCTATTACTAGTCGCCCGCTTCAATCAATTTGAAAGGATTTAGTGATTCGCTTTCGTGGCCGAGGACCGGCGATGGAGGCGATCATGGCTGCGAAGGAGATTTTGGTAAAGAAGTATGTTGTGAGGCTGAGCGGCGAGGAACGCGAACGGCTTGAAACGCTGATCCGGAAGGGAAAGAGCCCGGCGCGACGGGTACTGAAGGCGCGGATCTTGTTGAAGGCCGATGTCTCG
>JBAUGC010000198.1:0-2452 GCA_049679485.1 Xanthobacteraceae bacterium | reverse complement strand
CACCCCCACCCGGCGCGCTATCGCGCGCCGACCTTCCCCCTCCAGGGGGAGGTGCTCAAGCAGCCGCTTCGCCTGCCGCCAAAAACATCTGCTGCGTCGGCGATGACGACCAGTCGATCTACGGCTGGCGCGGTGCCGAGGTCGACAACATCCTGCGCTTCGAGCACGATTTTCCCGGCGCAACAGTCATCAGGCTCGAGCGCAACTACCGCTCGACCGGCCACATCCTCGCCGCCGCGGCGCATATCATCGCCCATAACGAAGGCCGGCTCGGCAAGACGCTGCGCACCGACGACGTGCTGGGCGAAAAGGTCTCCGTCACCGGCGCCTGGGATTCCGAGGAAGAGGCGCGCGCCATCGGCGAAGACATCGAGCAATTGCAGCGCGAGAGTCACGCGCTCAACGAGATCGCGATCCTGGTGCGCGCCTCGTTCCAGATGCGCGAATTCGAGGACCGCTTCGTCACGCTCGGCCTGCCCTATCGCGTGATCGGCGGGCCACGTTTTTATGAGCGAGCCGAAATCCGCGACGCGCTCGCCTATCTGCGCGTGATCAATTCGCCGGCCGACGATCTCGCCTTCGAGCGCATCGTTAACGTGCCCAAGCGCGGATTGGGTGACGCAACAGTGCAGCTCCTCCACGACCACGCCCGCAAACGACGGATGCCGCTCACCGAAGCCGGGCGCGCCGTGATCGAGACCGACGAGCTTAAGCCGAAGCCGCGCGGTGCGCTGCGCGGCCTCCTGGAAGCGATCGATCGCTGGCGCAAGCAGCGCGATGACATTCCCCACACCCAGCTCGCCGAGATCGTGCTCGACGAGTCGGGCTACACCGAGATGTGGCAGAAGGACCGCTCCGCCGACGCCGCCGGCCGGCTGGAAAACCTGAAGGAACTCGTGCGCTCCATGGACGAGTTCGAGAACCTGCAGGGTTTTCTGGAACACATCTCGCTGGTGATGGATAACGAGAAGGGCGCCGCCGAGGACGCCGTCAGCATTATGACTTTGCACTCGGCCAAGGGTCTCGAATTCAACACCGTGTTCCTGCCCGGCTGGGAAGAAGGCGTATTTCCGAACCAGCGCACGCTCGACGACCAGGGCCGCGCCGGCCTCGAAGAAGAACGCCGGCTGGCGCATGTCGGCATCACCCGGGCGTGCAAGCGGGCGAAGATCTATTTCGCCACCAACCGCCGCATGCACGGCCTGTGGCAGACCAACATTCCCTCGCGCTTTCTGGACGAGCTGCCGGAGGCCAACGTCGAAGTCACCGAGTCCAAGGGCGGCTTCGGCGGTTATGGCGGCTACGGCGCCTCGCGCTTCGACGCCATGACCTCGTTCGGCTCCAATTACGGCACGCCCGGCTGGCAGCGCGCCCAGGCGAAGAAGAGCGGCGGCGGATTTTCCGATATCGAGGCGGACTACGACGCCGACGAAGACCTATCCCACCTCTCCCCTCGCGGGAGAGAGCCTGCCCCGGGCTCGACCCGGGGTCGCGCCACAGGCGCGGGTGAGGGGACGTCCAACAGAAGCGCGAGCGATGACGGCCCGTCCCCATCGCCGTGGCGGGCCCGCGACGAACGCCGCCCCGCCCGCCGCCTGCCGCTCACCATCGAAGGCGAGCTGGTGGCGAAATCGACCGGCACCATCTCCGCCTTCACCCTCGGCGACCGCGTCTTCCATCAGAAATTCGGCAACGGCAACGTCACCGCCATCGACGGCAACAAGCTGACGATCGCGTTCGACACGGCCGGCGAGAAGCGTGTGGTGGATAGTTTTGTGGAGCGGGTGTGAGTTCAACCCCATTCGATGTTAGAATATCGGCTATGTGGCATTGCTTGACATAAGTCGAAGATCCCATGAGATCGTCTCATTCGCCGTCCAAGAGCCACAAATTGCTGCCGCTTAGTTTAGAGCAAGGAAATCAATTCTCTCATCTCGTTGAATTGATCGAGCCATCAAGAGAACGAAATGAATTGGTGCTTAGCCCCCAGAACAACGATATTCTGGAGGCGCTTCTTAATGAGTTCCGACATGCTGATATTTTGAGACGACACGGCCTCATCAATCGATCAAGGATTTTGCTTTGCGGGCCGCCAGGTACAGGCAAGACGCTTACCGCCGAGATTCTTGCACGCCAAATTGGGCTGCCCTTATATGTTGCCAAAATAGATGCGATAATATCATCATTCCTGGGCGAAACTGCCTCAAATGTACGAAAGCTCTTTGATGCCGCAAATCAACAGGCGTGCGTGCTTTTCTTGGATGAGTTTGATGCGTTAGCCAGAGCAAGGATAAGCAATGACGAACACAACGAGTTGCGAAGGGTTGTGAACAGTTTGCTTATGATGATTGATCGCTACTCTGGAAGAGGGTTGTTGGTCGCAGCAACGAATTTAGAAGAAGCATTAGATTCTGCGATTTGGCGTCGTTTTGATGATGTCTTATTCTTTGAT
>JBAUGC010000197.1:0-1718 GCA_049679485.1 Xanthobacteraceae bacterium | reverse complement strand
CCTTGCAGCTTTTCATCGACTGTGACTCGAATCTGCTCAAGCTTTTCGGCATTGTCGCCGCGCATCTTATCGAGTCCGATTTCTAAAGCAGTCCGTAGGCCGTGTTGCGCTTTCTCCAATTTTTCCGCCAAACCGCTAAGAGCTAGTGTGACGTTTTCGAGCCGCTCTTTCTGTATCTGGCTCGACTCGCTCAGCGAATCAGCGACCCGACCACCGAGGCGGTGGAAATTGCCACTAAGCTCATCGCGCAATTGCTTTGACGCATCGGCTTGTTGCCGGACGCTGTGATCGAGCTTTTGATCGACCGCAGCTCGCAGGTGCTCGCGGTTGGCGTTTGCCTCTGCCCGCATCTGGGCCATGTCGTCATTCAACTTGGTGGAGATCGCAGCCGCCCTATTGTCTATCGCCGTTATTCCACCATCGAGGCGCTCGCCGAAAACGCGGACTTGGGAATCGATACCGTCGCGTAAAGTACCTAAAGTAGTGAGCGTCATTTCCTGAAATCGGGAAAGTGACTCTCCAAGTTCTTGTCGCAGCCAGCGCGCCTGATCCTGAACAGCCGTGCGAATAATCTCAGTTTCCGATCTAAGAATCGCGGCTGCGCCGTCTTTGGTCAGATCATTTGTTGAGGCGCGACCTTTGCGCAAAGTGAGAACTGCAAAGATAGCGGCGATCCACGCGCCGGTTGCGGTTAATGACAGCAACAAAAGCTCTGATAATGCCGCCGACATTTGCTCCTCCTCGCAAAAAATGAGAACAAAAAACGAACAACTGTCAACCGCTTTACTGCTCTTATCTGTCGGACGTTCCAGTTTGCGGAAGGATCCGGGCTTCATCGATCTGGATCACCTGACCCATCGGATTCTCGTCACTCATCGGTTGCTCCTTCATTGTATGAAGAAGCCGTCAGTCCCGAAAGTGCGAAAGATTCTGGACGTTATCGATCCGTAGCGGCAAGACGCCAGAAGCTGGGGTTTCCTTGCTGAAGCTTAATCAAACGGACCTGTTCCAGCGGATGACCGAATATACGCCCTCGAAATCGCCGGCCCCGAAGGAGGATTTCTCCATCCAGTCGATGGCAACCGGGAGCTCAATCCCATGGGCCAGTTTCTGACAGCCCGCGCCGCAACCATCTATGGCGGCGCATCCGAGGTCCAACGCAACATTATCGCCAAGTCGGTGCTTGGCCTGCCTCAATGACAACAACTGGAAAAGGATCGCAGACGATGTTTGAGGGCAAAGTCGCGCTGGTCACGGGCGCCGGCGGTGGCATTGGGAAAGCCGTCGCGATTGCAATGGCAAGAGCGGGCGCCGCGGTCGTCGTCAACGACGTCGGGGTGTCCGCCGCGTTTACGCCGATTTCCGCGGTGAGCACTGGCACAAACTCAGACGAAAAGCGGGCCTATCCCACCGAGTTCGTGAGGGCACTCACGGAGGCGCGCTAAACACCTGCTCCCTTCCAATAGCGCTATGCTTTCAGTTCTTCCATTTGTGCTTTCGACCCCCACATGCATAAGCTTGATGGTTCGAATCCGAATTGACGTTCTCGGTAAGTTTCTTCATCGACTTCTGTTACTCCCACCGAATATTCGAATACAACGCCATCGGGACCCTCAAAATATAAAAACCGTGCGCTGGAAGTCGGATGGCGGCCCGGCCCAAATACAATAGGCACACCGTGCTCCTGAAGCAGACTGTGGGAGCGCATAATGTCGTCT
>JBAUGC010000196.1:0-7521 GCA_049679485.1 Xanthobacteraceae bacterium | reverse complement strand
GAGCAAGACCCGGGTCGGCCGCGCGCGCACCGACGGCCAGTACGACATGGTCTACGAAACCGCGGATCTGGTCGAACCAAATCCGTTCCCGAAGGGATATCAATGAGTCGTTGTCGCGTTGCTCTGGCGCTTTCCGCGGGAGCAGCCGACCCGTTAAGCCGCACAGTCCGGGGCCCGGCGGAGAATCACAATGCTGTTCGGCTATTCGTTCGGCGAACTTGGCTCAATCCTGGCGATGCAGGGGTTTGCCGGGCTGATCTTGTTCTCCGTGTTTGTGTTGATGGCGCTGGGCCTCGCCATCATTTTCGGTCAGATGGGCGTGATCAACATGGCGCACGGGGAGTTCATGATCCTCGGTGCCTACATGACCTATCTCACCGAGCATCTGTTTCAGGGCTATGTGCCGGGGCTCTTCGGTATTTATTTTTTCGCAGCGATGATCGTAGCCTTCGCCGTTTCGGGCGCACTTGGCCTGGCGGTTGAATGGCTGCTGATCCGCCGTCTTTATGCGCGTCCGCTGGACACGTTGCTGGCAACGTGGGGGCTAAGCCTGATCATGCAGCAGGCCTTTCGCTCGACCTTCGGCGCCCGCGAGGTCGGCGTCGAATTACCCAATTGGATGATGGGATCGCTGCATGCTTCCGACACCATCGACGTGCAGATCAACGGCCTTATCGTAATGGCGATCACCATGGTGATCACCGCGGCGGTGGCCTTGCTGATGTTCCGCTCGCGCTGGGGCCTTCAGGTACGCGCGACCGTCATCAATCGGACCATGAGCGACGCGGTCGGAGTCGACACGAGGCGCATTGATCGGCTGACTTTCGGGCTGGGCTGCGGAATTGCCGGGATCGCCGGCGCCGCCTTCACAATGATCGGCTCAACCGGACCGACCGCGGGACAGCAATACATCGTCGACACCTTCCTTGTGGTCGTATTCGGGGGCGCGCAAAGCCTGCTCGGCACCATCGCGTCCGCCTTCACCATCTCGCAGTCGCAGTCGGCGCTGGAGTTCTTCACCAGCGGCTCGATGGCAAAGGTGCTGACGCTGTTGTTCGTCATCGGCATCCTGATGCTGCGTCCGCAGGGTTTGTTCGCGCTCAAAGTGCGCAAATGACGCGGCGATGAAGAAAACCCGATCGAAAGGCAAGGCGGCAAAGCGATGTCGAAATCCATCACTCAAAGTCGCAATCTAGAGCTCATCGGCATTGCGCTGATAGCGGCGATAATCGTCGTCTTCCTGCCGCTCACTCTCGACATCTTCCGCCTCAATCTGGTCGGCAAATATCTGACCTACGCCTTCGTCGCCGTCGGGCTGGTGCTGTGCTGGGGCTACACTGGAATTCTCAGCCTCGGACAAGGAGTCTTTTTTGGCCTCGGCGGCTATTGCATGGCGATGTTTCTCAAGCTCGAAGCCTCGAGCGTGGCCAACACCAAGATTCAATCGACGCCGGGCATTCCGGACTTTATGGACTGGAACCAGCTACACGCGCTGCCGTTTTTCTGGGTGCCGTTCAAATCGCTGCCTTTCGCGCTCGTTGCGGTGATCGCAGTACCGACAATTGCTGCGTTGATCGTCGGCGCCGCGATGTTCAAACGGCGGGTCGGCGGCGTTTACTTTGCGATCATCACGCAAGCGCTGGCGGCGGTGATGACCATCCTCATCGTCGGCCAACAAGGCTACACCGGCGGGATCAACGGCATCACCGACCTGCGCACGTTGCTGGGTTGGGATATCCGCACCGACAGCGCGAAATATATTCTTTATTTCGTCTGTTGCGCGCTGCTGCTGGGGACCATGTTCATGGCGCGTTTCGTGCTTGCCAGCAAGCTCGGCCGCATCCTCGTCGCCACGCGCGACCAGGAGGATCGCGTTCGGTTTTCCGGCTACGACGTCGCCAACTACAAGATCTTCGTGTTTTGCCTGGCTTCGGCGATGGCGGCGGTCGGTGGCGCGATGTTCACGCTTCAGGTCGGGTTTATGTCGCCATCCTTCGTCGGCATCGTGCCGTCAATCGAGATGGTGATCTTTTGCGCGGTTGGCGGTCGACACTCCATCGTCGGTGCGGTCGCCGGAACGCTGCTGGTGAACTGGGGCAAGACCATGTTTTCCGAACAATTCCCGCAGCTCTGGCTGTTCGCAATGGGCGGATTGTTCATTGCCGTGGTCGTGGCGTTCCCGCGCGGCCTTGCCGGCGTGATGACCGACCAGATCATTCCCAATCTTGGATGGTGGAAAAAACTCGGATTCTTAAAACAGCTTAATCGCGGCCACCCGAGCGCGACGCCCGCGCCTGCTGAATAGAGAGCTGACAATGTCCTCAAACACCGATTTCCTTCTGGCGCTCGAAAGTGTCGGCGTCTCGTTTGACGGGTTTAAGGCGGTCGACGACCTCAATCTCTACATCGACTATGGCGAGTTGCGCGTAATCATCGGGCCGAACGGCGCTGGGAAGACCACCGTGCTCGACCTGATTTGTGGGCGTACGCGGGTCTCCGAGGGCTCGATCAAGTTCAAAAATCAGGAAATCACCGGCTGCAAGGAACAGGAGATCGTGCGGCGCGGCATCGGTCGTAAGTTCCAGACGCCGACAATCTACGAAGACCTCACGGTATTCGAGAATCTCGAATTGTCGGTGCCGCGCGGCCGCGACGTCGCCGGCGCGTTGTTCTGGAAACGCACCGACGAAATTATCGCGCGGGTTCGCGAGATCGCCGCCATGATCTATTTGCAGGATCAGCTCGAGCGGCCGGCCGAAACGCTGAGCCACGGGCAAAAGCAATGGTTGGAGATCGGCATGCTGCTGATCCAGGACCCGGAGCTTCTTATGCTCGACGAGCCGGTTGCCGGAATGAGCGTATCCGAGCGCGCCAGAACCGCTGAACTCCTCAAGGAGATCATCAAGGACCGTTCGGTGATCGTTATCGAGCATGACATGAAATTCGTGGAAAGCATCGCCCATCGTGTGACGGTGCTGCACCAGGGCAAAGTCCTGGCTGAGGGCGACATGCAAATGGTTCAGAACAATCCGAAGGTCAAGGAAGTCTATCTCGGACACTGAGGGCCTACAGATGCTTGAAGTTCACAACCTCTCCGCGGCCTACGGGCAGAGCGAGGTCCTTCATGCGATCGATCTGTCGGCGCGCGCCGGCGAGATCGTTGCGCTCGTGGGGCTCAACGGCATGGGAAAATCCACTCTGATGAAATCGCTCATTGGCGTGATGCCGACACGCTCGGGACAGATCATGGTCGATGGCGTCGACGTCGCGGGGTTGCCCAGCTACCAGCGGGTCGCGCGCGGGCTCGCATATGTACCGCAAGGGCGGCAGATTTTCGGCACCATGACGGTCAAGGAAAATATCGAGACCGGCCGGGTGGTCACAGGCAAAACCGATATCCCCAAGGAAATTTATGAATTGTTTCCGGTATTGGCCGATTTCGCCAAGCGCCGCGGCGGCAACCTGTCAGGCGGCCAACAGCAACAACTGGCGATCGCGCGGGCGCTGGCCAGCGACCCGAAGGTGCTGCTGCTGGACGAGCCGACGGAGGGAATCCAGCCGTCAATCATCAAGGACATGGCGCGTCTTTTGCGTGAGATCCGGAAGATCCGCAACATCTGCATTGTCGTTTGCGAGCAAGTGCTGAGCTTCGTGATGGATATCGCCGATCGCATTCTGGTCATGGAAGGCGGCCGCATTGTCCACGCCAACACGCGGGACCAGGTCGACGAGGCGGCGGTCGCTCGCTACCTCGCCGTGTAAGTTTCTGGCGCCGGGATTGCCTGAAGTCCACCAGCATTCGCGAAAGGAGCCGTAATGTCCAAGACGATCGTGAAGATTGACCTGTCGGAATCTCCCTACAAAAACGAAATGATCCACAATCGGTGGCATCCGGACGTTCCCATCATCGAGTGGGTCAAGCCGGGTGAAGACTTCGTGATGGAGACCTACGATTGGACCGGAGGTTTCATCAAGAACAACGAGTCGGCCGACGATGTGCGCGACATTGATCTAAGCATTGTGCACTTTCTGTCCGGGCCGATCGGCGTGCATGGCGCCGAGCCGGGCGATCTCCTCGTTGTCGATATTCTCGACATCGGCATTCTTCCGGAGAGCCCATGGGGCTTCAACGGCTTCTTCTCGAAGAAAAACGGCGGCGGCTTTCTGACCGACCATTTTCCGCTGGCGCAAAAGTCGATCTGGGATATTTCGGGCCTCTACACGCATTCCCGTCACGTCCCCGGGGTCAGGTTCGCCGGCCTCGTCCATCCCGGTCTGATCGGCTGTTTGCCTGACCAGAAATTGCTTGAAACGTGGAACGCCCGCGAACAGGCACTCATCGACACCAATCCGACCCGCGTGCCGCCGCTGGCCAATCCGCCATTCGCGGCCACAGCGCATTGCGGCACCGCCAAGGGTGACGTCAAAAGCAAAATCGCCGCCGAGGGCGCGCGCACAGTTCCGCCTCGCGAACACGGCGGCAACGCCGACATCAAGGACTTGTCGCGCGGGTCGAGAGTCTATTTCCCCGTCTATGTTAAGGGCGCCGGCCTCTCGATGGGGGACCTGCACTTCAGCCAGGGTGACGGCGAGATCACCTTCTGCGGCGCCATCGAGATGGCCGGCTGGTTGCACTTGAAGGTCGAGCTCATCAAAGGCGGCATGGCCAAGTATGGCATCAAGAACCCGATCTTCAAGCCGTCACCCATCGTGCCGAATTACAAGGACTACCTCATCTTCGAAGGCATCTCGGTCGACGATCACGGCAAGCAGCACTACCTCAACATCCACATCGCCTATCAGCAGGCTTGCCTCAACGCCATCGAATACCTGACCAAGTTCGGTTATTCGCGCGCCCAAGCCTACGCGATTCTTGGAACAGCGCCCTGCCAGGGCCACATCTCCGGCGTCGTTGATATTCCGAATGCGTGCGCCACGCTCTATCTTCCGACAGAGATCTTTGCCTTCGACGTGATGCCCGGCGCCGACGGGCCGACCAAACACGTCAAGGGCGGCATCGACATTCCCATGTCGCCCGACAAGTGAGATCCGCCGGACCGGATGTGTGACCCGGCGACGCGCATGGCGCTGCCGGCTTCGCCGCCCTACTTCTCCAAGACGCCGGCGCCACAGTTGATGAGGAAAACTGATGCCAGTCTATGACTATCTCTGCGACCGGTGCGGGCCTTTCACCGACATGAGGCCGATGGCCGATTCCAGTCTGCCGCGCGAATGTCCGGGATGTGGGAAGGATGCGCCACGGGCGTTTCTGACCGCGCCGTATTTTTCGGCGATGTCGGCCGAGCGCAGGCTCGCGCACGCGACCAACGAGCGCAGCGCATCGTCGCCGCAGGTGCTCTCCGCTTCGAAACCAGCTCATGGTAGCGGGTGTGGCTGTTGTTCGGGAAAATCGTTCCGCTATGAAAAAAGCGCGCGAGGCGGCGCGAGCCGCAGCGGTACCAAGGGCTTTCCGACCCGCCGGCCCTGGATGATTTCGCATTGATAGAGAGCACACTGAAATTTCGGCGGCATCGAACTGTAAATCGCCTCCACGTCGCGCCTTTACAAAGCAGCTTAGTCAGGCGCCGCAGTCGCTCATGTGCGCGGGTGGCTAGAAGACAAGTTCTTCGCAGACGGGTACCGGCCCCGGCGACTGTCGTGTTTGTGGCATCGGTGCGGTGATGCCGGAAGCCGCCGCGGTTGGCCCGCCCGGTGCATGCGCCGTCATAGTGACAAACACCGAAACTGCTCTGAGAACCGAAGGGTATTGAGCGAGGTATCGCAGGCCGTCGTGGCCGGCGTAGCCCGCATCCGGACGGTAAATCAACTGCACGCCCCGAACCACGTGTCCAATGCATTGCGACTCGGTGCCAACGAACATGGAGTGTATTTTGATATTTTCGATGCGCGTGCAAACACGGCCATGTCGCGGTGGCTCATCCAGATAAAGCGTGGGATGCGCGATGGCGTCGCAGTCTTGATTCCATCCGGCATGTTCACGAATAACAATTTGATGATCGACTTTGCCGGTCTGCGATAGTTGTTCTTCTTGCGCTGGCGCCTCGCCCGCAAGGCACGATAAACAGCCCGCGGCCACCGCGGCAAAGACCGCGAAAGCTATCGCGCCATAGAACGGTCGGTCTGGAAAGTGCCACATCGCTGCCGGCCATCGCGCGAGCAACTTAGCATGATTCCTTCAGCACGGCAGATTCGCGCGATGATTGTGCTGGTGCATTTTGCCACATTTGCTGCACCCCACACTACCCCAAGCCTGGCAAGGCTTTGTCTTCCCGACATTCGGGATCATCGCGTTTTTGATTCACGGGCTAACCGGCTACGGATTGTCGCCCTTTGATCAGATCGGCGCCCTTCTCGCCGATCATGATGCTCGGCGCGTTGGTGTTGCCGCTCGGGATGGTCGGCATCACCGAGGCATCGATGACGCGCAAGCCGTCGATGCCGCGCACCCGCAGCTGGTCGTCCACCACCGCCATCGGATCGCTGCCCATCTTGCAGGTGCCGACCCAATGATGCTGCGACTGGGCGGTTCGCCGCGCATAATCGAGAATCTCGTTGTCGGTGCGGCAGTCCGGGCCCGGGATCACCTCGCGTACGATCCGCGATTTCAGCGGCTCGGTGGCGAAAATCCGCCGCATCATCCGCACGCCATTGATCACCGATTGGCGATCCCACTCGGCGTCGAGATAATTCGCAATGATGATCGGCTGGTCGTTCGGGTCGGCCGAGCGCAGCGTTACCTTGCCGCGCGAATGCGGCCGCAGCGGCGAACACGACGATCCGATCGCCGGCGTCGATCCGATTTCCAGCGTTCCGGCTTTGCTGAATTCCCAGCTCACGGGTCGAAAGAAGATTTGCGTGTCCGGCCGTTCCGAGCCGGGCACCACCTTGACCCACGCGCAGGCCTGGGATGCCCCCGTCGTCAGCAAGCCGCGGTGCGTCAGCATGTAGTAGATGCCATGCAGATAGACGCGCAGTCCGCGCAGCTCCTTGTTGACCGAACTGTCTGCCGTCGAATCGCAGGTGTGATGGATGTAGACGTGATCCTGCAGATTTTCGCCGACGCCGGGAAGATCAGCGACAACCGGAATGCCCAATTCGTTGAGCCGCGCAGCCGGACCAATCCCGGAGCGCATCAGGACACGGGGGGAGTCGAAAACGCCGGCGGCGACGACGATCTCCTTGCCGGCTTCGTCGACATGCAGCTCGCCATCGCGGCTGTATTCGACGGCAACGGCGCGTCCGTCCTTGCATCTGATCCGGTGCACCAGCGCGCCGGTCGCGATCGCCAGGTTGGCGCGGCCTCGCGCCGGGGTGAGAAAAGCGTCGGCACTCGAGTGGCGCCGGCCTTTGTTGATGGTGAACTGGATATAGCCGACGCCTTCCTGGCGCTCGCCGTTGATGTCATCGTTGCGAGGCAAACCGGCATTCACGCCGGCCTCGATGAAGTCATGCGAGGCCGGCAGCTTGTACGTCGGATCGCTGACGGCGAGCACTCCGTTC
>JBAUGC010000195.1:0-4247 GCA_049679485.1 Xanthobacteraceae bacterium | reverse complement strand
AGCTCACCGCCTCGATCAACCGCTCCAACACCATGGTGATCTTCATCAACCAGATCCGCATGAAGATCGGCGTCATGTACGGCTCGCCGGAAACCACCAGCGGCGGTCAGGCGCTCAAGTTCTACGCCTCGATCCGCCTCGATATCCGCAGGATCGGCGCCATCAAGGAACGCGACGAGGTGGTCGGGAATCAAACCCGGGTCATAGTAGTAAAAAATAAGCTGGCGCCACCGTTCAAGCAGGTCGAGTTCGACATCATGTACGGCGAAGGCGTTTCCAAGACCGGCGAACTGATCGATCTCGGCGTCAAGGCCGGCGTCGTGGAAAAGTCCGGCGCCTGGTTCTCCTATGACAGCCAAAGGATCGGCCAGGGCCGCGAGAACGCCAAGAGTTTCCTCAAGGCCAATCCCGACATGGCCGCAAAGATCGAGGCGGCGGTCCGCCAGAATGCCGGCCTGATCGCTGAAAAAATTCTCGCCGGTGAGGACGCCGCCGACGACGATGACGCCGCGGAGGCGTAAGCGCTGTTTGGTAGTGCGTATCCCGGACGCGGTGCAGCGTGCAACGCTGCACCGCTGATCCGGGGCCTTCTATAATCTCTGAGGCCGAAACGATCCCGGGTCTGCAGCGCACCACTGCGTGCCGCGCTGCGCCCGGGAAACGCGCTCCAATAACGTTGGAAGTGTTACGAGCTCCGGCGCTCGGCAGTCCAGGAGCCCGAGCAGGACGCCGCCTTCCAGGAGCCGCTGCCGGCATTGCCGGCGAGCCGGCCGTAGCCGATGGCGCTCTTGTCGCCGCTTGAGACCATGACCTTGATGGCGCCGCTTTGGGCGACCCTGCCGCTGACGTTAAGGGCGATCGCGCCGCCATTGGCAAGCACGCCATGGTCGATCAGCATCGGGTAACGGTAGCTGGCGGGGCAGTCGCCCTTCTTGGTGACGATCGACACGCTCCAGACGCCATCATAGCGCGGCATGGCGAAGCCCGGCGTTGCGGTAAAGGCGGCGGACGCAGCGATCAATGCGATGGCGGTCCACCTGGTTTGATTGCGGGAGAAAATCATTGCTGCCTCCGAACTAATTTGCGCAGACCTGCGCGTCCTGAATTCACTCGCCGTCGGGAGATACGCTTAACAAGCTCTCCTCTTGCATGCGTTGGTAGGGTCAAATTGCTTAAATTGAGTTGATGATCATCACAGAATTTCTCATTGGCGCGGGCTCGTTCGCGCGGCCACGGCCTAATCGCGGTTGTCGCCGTCGGCCTGGTAGGGCTCATCGTAGCCGTGGCGGCTTGAGTAGAACAAAAGCGCCATCAGCCCGCAGCCGATGATCAGCGAAAACACAATGCCAAGAACCATGGCGATATAGCCGGTTGCCGGCATCGGCGGGCCGCCGAGCGACACCCAGGCGCCGGCGGCATACCATAGCGCGGCTGCCAGAATGACCAGGAGCGGCACGACGACCGCAAGAGTTGCCGGCACGTTTAGCTTTCGCTTAGCCATAAAGCTGAGATAGGCGGGCTGGGCCGCAGCCGCCAGCCCGTGCCGGTCGGGTTATGGCGTTCACGGGTTACGGCGTTCAGCCGCCGCGGCGCAGAAAAACGTAGTCCGCCGAGTAGGGGATGCCGCGCAGCGCGCCGGCAGCATCGCAGGCGCCGGAGAGGGCGCCGCCCGAGGTGTTGGTGCGCTGCACAATGCTGGCGGCGCCGAGCGTTCCGCTGCCGCGGCGGCCAACGACCTCAAGTTTCAGCCAGGCGACGTCGTTTGGCGTCGCTCCCGGCGCCTTGGCGACAACCTTGCCGGTCACAGCGCTGCCGTCGTTATGCTCCCACGTGGGGCCGGCGTAATGGCGGCCAACAGTCTGGCCGTCGGCGATCAGCGCCGCGATCGGCTCGCGAAAGGCCCACGTCAGCTTGCCGTCGCTCCCCGCCTTGCATTGGTAGATTTGCGCGCCTGCGGCATGGAGCGTGACAATGGGCGTCGCGTCCGGCGCGGCGATTGCCGCGGGCATCTGGGCGAGCGCAGCGTCGGCTTGGACGACGAGCATCGCAAGCAGCAACAATAGCAGTGCCCGGACGGAGCGCACCACGTTCGCCATCATGACGGTCATGCCATCGCCTTCTTCAAGTTCTCGTCGACCTTGTCGAGGAAGCCGGTGGTCGAAAGCCATTTCTGGTCGGGACCGACCAGGAGTGCGAGGTCCTTGGTCATGAATCCGGCTTCCACGGTCGCGACCGTGACGTGTTCCAGGGTCGTGGCGAATTTCGCCAGCGCGGCATTGTTGTCGAGCTTGGCGCGATGCGCGAGCCCGCGGGTCCAGGCGTAGATCGAGGCGATGGAGTTGGTCGAGGTTTCGTTGCCCTTCTGATGCTCGCGGTAATGCCGCGTCACGGTGCCGTGGGCGGCCTCCGCTTCGACGATCTTGCCGTCCGGCGTGGTGAGCACCGAGGTCATCAGGCCGAGCGAGCCGTAACCCTGCGCCACCGTATCCGACTGCACGTCGCCGTCGTAGTTCTTGCAGGCCCACACGTACCCGCCCGACCATTTGAGCGCGGCTGCCACCATGTCGTCGATCAGGCGGTGCTCGTAGGTGAGCTTCTTCTCGGCGAACTTGTCCTTGAACTCCTTGTCGAACACTTCCTGGAAAATATCCTTAAAGCGCCCGTCATAGACTTTGACGATGGTGTTCTTGGTCGACAGATAAAGCGGATAGCCGCGGCCGAGCGCATAGTTCATCGAGGCGCGGGCGAAGTCGTAGATCGAGCTGTCGAGGTTGTACATCGCCATGGCAACGCCGGCGCCGGGGAACTGGAAGACCTCGCGCTTGATTTCCTTGCCGTCGTCGCCGACGAAAGTCAGATAGAGCTTGCCCTTGCCGGGGATTTTGTAGTCGGTGGCGCGGTACTGATCGCCGTAGGCGTGGCGGCCGATGATGATCGGCTTGGTCCAGCCCGGAACGAGCCGCGGCACGTTCTTGCAGATAATCGGCTCGCGGAAGATCACGCCGCCGAGAATGTTGCGGATGGTGCCGTTCGGCGAACGGTACATCTCGTGGAGGTTGAACTCCTTCACCCGGGCCTCGTCCGGCGTGATGGTCGCGCACTTCACCGCGACGCCGACCTTCTTGGTCGCCTCGGCGGCATCGATGGTGATCTGGTCGCGGGTCTCGTCGCGCTTACCGATGCCGAGGTCGAAGTACATCAGGTTGATGTCGAGGTACGGGAAGATCAGCTTGTCCTTGATGGACTGCCAGATGATCCGGGTCATCTCGTCGCCGTCCATCTCGACCACCGGGTTGGCCACTTTGATTTTCGCCATTTCAGATGACCTTTGAATGATGAAGGATGAAAAACCCGGCAGGAACGGAACGCGCTCGCGCGCCCCGTCCGGCGCCGCTATAGCATTCGCGGCGCGACGGAGAAAGCCGACATTGCGCAGGGTTTGACCGATGCCCGGGGCAGGGACCGACAGCACAAAGCAATGGGCCGCGCCGGCGGGCCCGGTCGTCATTCTGGTCGAGCCGCAGCTCGGTGAGAATATCGGCGCCGCTGCCCGCGCCATGGCTAATTTCGGCCTGTCGCGGCTGCGGCTCGTCGCGCCGCGGCAAGCCTGGCCCAATGACAAAGCCCGCATCATGGCGGCGGGCGCCGACCGCATTCTGGAGCGCGCGGAGCTTTACGACACGCTCGCGGCGGCAATCGCCGACTGCAGCTTCGTCGTTGCCGCAACGGCGCGCGCCCACGACCAGGCCAAGCCGGTCATCGGCGCTGCGGAAGCGGCGGTGTTGATGGCGCCACGCATCGCCGCCGCCGAAACCGTCGCCGTCGTGTTCGGCCGGGAGCGCAACGGGCTCGAGAACGACGAGATCGCGCTCGCCGATCGCATCCTCACCTTGCCGGTCAATCCAGCGTTTGCCTCGCTCAATCTGGCGCAGGCCGTGGTGATCGTGGCCTACGAATGGTTCAAAGTTTCAAGCGGCGGCAAACTGCCCTTCACTATGCCGGACAAATCCGCGCCCGCCCCTAAACAGCAGCTGCTGGCTTTCTTTGCCGCGCTCGAACGCGAGCTGGAGGCGGTCGAATTCTTCCGCCCGCCCGACAAGCGCGAGACCATGCAGATCAATCTGCGCAACATCTTTACCCGCATGGAGCCGACGCAGCAGGACATTCAGACGCTGCACGGCGTGATCATGGCGATCGCCGAGGGCCGCAAGGGAGCGGCGCGGGGCGGCGTGCTCGACGGCGAGGAG
>JBAUGC010000194.1:0-1945 GCA_049679485.1 Xanthobacteraceae bacterium | reverse complement strand
CAGCAAGACTAATGTCCGTGAGCGCGCCCTGATTTGTCTTGCCGCAGAAACAAAAACGCCGAAATCCCTTAAGGAATCGGGCGTTTTTCAATGGTGGAGAGGTGGGGACTCGAATCCCCGACCCCTTACATGCGAAGTGATTCTGGGGCAAAAGGCGCTTCCACGAAAAAGGCCCGCAAAAGGCGCAAAGCCGCATAGCCATCGAGGTTTTTCGGCATTCCAGATTTCCAGAAGTTTCCGCGACTTTCCACGCCTTTCTGCGAGAATGGTCGTCAAATGGTCGTCAACATCACAGACGTTAGGCGCCCCATGATGAGCATCGGCGATCGGGCTCGCCCTCGGATACATCGCGCTGGCGCCGGGTAAGGCTATCGCGCCAGAGTATCCCATAAACAGGGCGGCAAACCGTCACCCAGGCGCAGCGCCCCAAAGCCGAGTAGAAAAAGGAAAGGAGCAGACGCCTTCTTCAAGGGACCTGCTCTGCCTAGACTTCGGCGACGAAGAGCGAACAGCGACGAACTATCCGCTCGTGCGCATCACCAACGCCAGCTGTCACGTCGTCTACGCTCGCGCGCACGACCAAAGCACGATGGGCGTCGCTACCGGAGCGAAGCCGGTAAACGCCTTTCAGTTTCGCGTATTCGGCTTTGGCCTGCACCAAAGCCGGAACGTCTGGATCGGCCTCGTTCCACAACGCGAAAAATCTTTCGAACGCGCTTTCGGCCTTAGGGACATCACGCGCAAGGGCGTAGCCGCGCGCCATCCCCAACCACGCCAGTGCATAATACTGTCCCCAGTTTGGTTGAGCCCAAGTCGCTCCCCAGCTCGCGCCTTGGTGTTCCGCGATCTTTCGAAACTCCGCGACTGCTTCCGTGCCCCGACGCATTTTGAGGTAGAGCAGTCCGCGCACGTAGATCGCGTCGGGGTAGGCGCGTTCGTACGGCAATGCGGATTCCAACAGGTCGATGCCTTTTGCCGGTTCGTTGCGGTCGAGTGCGAACGCGGCTTCGATCTCGGGCAACTGCACCGCATTCCAGATCGTCCCGTTCGGATAGCGTCGGGAACTCTCCGCAGCGAGTTTTTCGGCATCGGGGGTATCGCCGCATAGCGCAAGTGCCAAGGCGGGACGTCCGAGCCGGCGCACGGTCACGCAGCGGCCCGAAAGTGCGTCTGCACGCGCATCGGCCTCCTCGAACTCATCGGCGACGTATCCAAGTCCCTGGCGCCGTGCCGTATCTGCAGCGAACTCATACTGCTCGTGCGATGCACGCCGCTGCCCGTGCATATTCAGATTTGCCGCCTGCAAACCGAAGCTCAGGTACTCTTCGGGCTTGCCTGCAAACCAGCGAATCTCTCGCGCGACCGCCATCTGATCGTCCTCGAGATATGCTAACTCGAGGAAGCGTTGATGGATTCGTGACCCGTCGATGCCTAGCGTCCGCACTTTCGCTGCGACCGCGTCCGCTTCTGGTAGGCGATCGAGGCACATATAGGCGTCCAGTTGCCGGCGATACGGCGCTTCGACGTCGGGTTGCAAGCGGGCGGCGAGAAGCGCTTCGTTCAACCCTTGTTCGAACTGCCCCAAGTCGATGTACGTGACGGCCAATTGATTATGCGGATCCCAAGTTGGCCGATAGTGCGCCGCTAACTGCCATACTGCGATTTCCTTCTCCCACTCACCGGTGAACCTGTAATAGTAGGCGGTTATGGCGATCCGTTCCGGTTCGGAGGTACGGTCGACGAAGCTGAAAGCGCGTTTTGCGTACTCGGCGCTGCGCGCCGTGTCTCCGACTTGTTCGTATGCAATACCCAGGAGATAGTACGCCGCGGCAAACTTCGGGTCGATGGCGATGGCGCGCTCAAACAGCGGCATGGATGCGCGGAACTCGCCGCGGCCCATGATCGCGATGCCGGCGCTGTAATTTCGCAGCGCGTCCAATGAAGG
>JBAUGC010000193.1:0-5266 GCA_049679485.1 Xanthobacteraceae bacterium | reverse complement strand
AGTAGTACTAATTAGACGGGACGCTTGCGTGCGCCAAGCCGTCGATCGTCGCCATCTCAGTCTCGCTGAGCGAAAAATCGAAAATTGCCGCGTTCCCAGATAGGCGCTCCACTTTGCTGGTCCGTGGAATGACGACCATGTGCTGCTGTACCAGAAAGCGCAGGCACACTTGCGTGGCGCTTTTCTGGTGCGACGCGCCGATCCGCGACAACACCTCATTGTCGCGAACCCGGCCGCGCGCGAGCGGGCTGTAGGCGACGACGGCAATCCCCAGTTTGTGGCAAGCGGCGATCAGCGCGGACTGGTCGAGGAAAGGGTTGCACTCAAACTGATTGCATACCAGCGGTTCGCTGCTGACCTGCACCGCCTCCTCGATCTGCGCCACGCTGAAGTTGGAAACGCCGATGTGCCGCGCAAGGCCGTCGCGCTTGGCCTTGACGAGGACACCGATCGTCTCCGCAAGCGGCAGCCGGGTACTGGGCCAGTGCAACAGCAGCAGATCGACCTCGCTTAAGCGCAGCCGCGCCAGACACTCGTGCACCGCGCGATCGAATTCGCGCGGAGTGAAATGCGTCGGCCAGATTTTCGTGGTCACGAACACTTCGTCGCGTTTGACGCCCGACCCGCGCAGGCCCTCACCCACCTCGCGCTCGTTGTCGTACATTTCGGCGGTGTCGATGTGCCGGTAGCCGAGACGCAATGCCTGCTCGACGACGCGGGCGCAAACACGGCCGCGCAGCTCCCAGGTGCCGAGCCCGAGCAAGGGAATGCGGACGCCCTTGGCCTCAATGGCCGCAACACCCGCCCTCGTCGTGATTACATCGGCCATGTCGAGTCCGCGGGCGGCACAACGCTTACGGCGGCTTGGCGCCAAGCACCGCAAACGCTGCTTCGGGCGCCCGTTCAATGACCTTGAGCAACGCCCGGGCCGGCCCACGCGGCGAACGTTTGCCCTGTTCCCAATTGCGCACGGTCTCGACCGGCACTCCGATCCGGGCTGCGAACGCAGTCTGGGTCAGACCGGTCTGCCCGCGCACATTGCGCGCATAGGCGGCCTCGACGAAGCGGCCGTTCGCCGAATGTCTTGCACCGTTGACGTGCGGCGCCCGCTCGCCGTTGGAAATCAAAATCGGACCTTCGCTGCCGTCAGGCAGGATTTCCACCAACCGTCCATCAGCTTTCAACCGAACGCGCAGCATGGGCATAAGCTCCAGCGTTCCCGGCGGCGGACACCATAGCTGATTCGGCTCGGATTCAATGAGTTAGTAGGTTCGCTTCGCTACAGATAAAGTTCTTTGGACGACCAACTCTTTGGCTTAGTAGGCCATTGCCCCCTTCAAACGCTTGACGTATCCGGGCGCAAACTTGGCGGCAAAATTGTCGGTGGCATCCGATGGAGCGCAACGGCGATTCCTTACTGAGTACCTCGAACCGCAAGATTCAGGTTTGGGACGTTCCTACGCGGTTATTTCATTGGCTGACGGCCGCTCTGGTGTTCGCGGCGTACATCACCTGGCGATTGGACTGGATGAATTGGCACGCCAAGGCCGGCTACGCGGTTCTGACGCTCATCTTTTTTCGGCTGCTGTGGGGCTTCGCCGGCAGCGACACGGCGCGCTTCTCGCGCTTTGTTGCTTCGCCGCCGCTCGCTCTCCGCCACCTTGCGGAAATTTTCCGTCGCGCACCCGATCGTCAAGTCGGCCATAATCCAGCTGGGGGCTGGATGGTGCTGTTCCTCCTCGGGCTACTGCTCGGCGAAACCCTGAGCGGGCTCTACGTCGCCAACGACGTCGCCGACCAGGGACCGCTGACCGAACTGATCCCCGCGCGGATCGCCAACGCGATCACCGCCCTGCACTGGATTTTTTGGGACGTGCTGTTGGCGGCCTTCGCGCTGCACGTGCTGGCAATCGCGACTTACGCGGTGGCCAAGGGACACAATCTGCTCACGCCGATGATCACGGGGCGAAAAAGCCTGCCGCCGGACGTGCCGCGCCCCCGCATCGGCAGCCTGGTGCGCGCAAGCGCTCTTCTCGCCGCCAGCGCGCTCGCTGTCGCCGTTCTCGTCAACGTGCTGTGAGTACACTCACCCGGCGCGATCAGCTTTTCGGCGGCACCACCTGACCGCGGATCTCGCCTCCCGGATGCGACTGGGTGTGGACGTTGATGTACCACTCGCCGGCGGTGAACTGCGCCGCCTGCTCGGGAGTGAGCGTGGCTTCGCCCTTGATGGGGCTCGCGGGCGGGCTACCCTGTTTGCTTAGCCAGATCACCACCGGTCCGTTCTTTCCCGCCGCCGCGGGTCCGTGGAAATGCGCCATGGTAGCCGGCGCCGACAGTCCTTCGTAGCTGATGCTCCAGGTCAGCATCCGGGTTGCCGGATCGTAGGTGAGATCGGCTGTCCCCTTGCCGGGAGTTTCCACCGCCGGCATCTGCTGCGCTCCGCTCAGCGCAACCTTGAACAATTCCGGCGCGGCATTCGATGAAGCAGCCCAAGCAGCGATGCCGGCGGTGCATGCCGTCAATACGACGACGCGACGCGAGAGCGAAAGGTTCATGGCTCGACTCCTTGCGATCGTGTTGGCGCCAAGAGGCGCGGTTTCTTCACCTCGAGAACAAACAGGATTGGCTGCAGTTCCGGATGCGGACGGTAGTTGCGCCTGCGCGGCCGCCGGCTTCAGCAATCGGCTTTGGCGCAAATGACCATCGGCATTGTAAGCGGCTTCACGCGGCAAATCACAGCCGGTCGCGATGACAGCCGTTTCACAAACGGGTGAAGAATTTGAGCAGTACCGCTCGGCGCGCCGTCTCGCGCGCGAGGCAAGCTGCGCCCATCGGGATCGCCATGCTGCCCTGGATTTTCACGTCGTAGAAGCCGCACGTGGTATCGCGCGAGGCGATCCAGGCCCGCTGCATATCGCGCAGCTTGGCGGCCTGTCCGGCGTCGATAACATCGCGCAAGCGCTTGTAGTTCTCGTTGAGCAAGTCGTCCCAGATCTTCGCTTCGAGGCGAAAGCAATCGGCCATCCCCAGATTGGATTGGCCTTCAGGCGTGCTCTGGCACGGCGTGGCGACGAGATTGAACAGGCATTGCCGTTCCGCCTCGGTGATTTCGTCCTGGTTCTTCTCGGCGCAGGAGCGAATGGCGGCAATCTGCTGCGCCGTCGGCTTCTCGTCCTGAGCCTGACTGGCTTGCGTCCCGCCTAACAGCAGCACTGCCAAGCCCGCGCGCACGATCCAACCTAGCCACTTCGACATTGACTCCCCCTGCGGACGCGCTTTGACGAACCCCCGACAAACATACAAAAATGCCGGCCAGGCGTCTTACCGACAACGAGAACAGGCACCCTCATGATGAAGCTCATTCGCGGCGGCACCGTCGTCAACCACGACTATTCACGGTGCGCCGACGTTCTTTTGGGTGACGGCATAATCGCCGCGATCGGCGCCAACCTCGAAGCGCCGGTGGGCGCCGAGGTGATCGATGCCGGCGGCTGCTATGTCATGCCCGGCGGTATCGATCCGCACACCCATCTCGAGTTCGAATTCATGGGCACGGTGACGGCCGACGATTTCGAATGGGGCACCAAGGCGGCACTCTCGGGCGGCACCACCATGGTGATCGATCATTGCATTCCCAATCCCGGGCAGTCGCTGCTGGCCGCCTATCAGGACTGGCGCCGGAAAGCCGAAGGCGCCGCCAGCGACTACGGCTTCCATATGGCGATCACCTGGTGGGACAAGCAGGTGTTCGACGAGATGGAGACGACCGTCAAAACCTACGGCATCAACACCTTCAAACATTTCCTCGCCTACAAGGGCGCGTTGATGGTCAACGACGACGAAATGTACAACTCGTTCCTGCGCTGCGCCGGGCTCGGCGCCATGCCGCTCATTCACGCCGAGAACGGCGACGTCGTCTGGCACCTGCAGCAGCATTATCTCGGCACCGGCGTGACCGGCCCCGAGGGCCACGCTTATTCGCGCCCGCCCGCCGTCGAAGGCGAAGCCACCAATCGCGCCATCATGATCGCCAACATGGCCGGTTGCCCGGTCTACATCGTGCACACTTCGAGCCGCGACGCCCATGAGGCGATCGCCCGGGCGCGCGCCGCCGGCCAGCGCGTGTTCGGCGAACCGATCATCCAGCACCTCGTCCTCGACGAGGCCGAATATCGCAACAAGGACTGGGAGTACGCGGCGCAACGGGTGATGTCGCCGCCATTCCGCACCAGGGAGCATCGCGCAAGTCTCTGGGCCGGCCTGCAGGCAGGCTCATTGCAGATCGTGGCGACCGATCATTGCGCATTCACAACCGAACAGAAACGGCTCGGCCGCACTGACTTCACCAAGATACCGAACGGCACCGGCGGGCTTGAGGACCGGATGCCGGTGCTGTGGGCCGTCGGCGTCAACACCGGGAGGATCACCAAAGAGGAATTTGTCGCCGTCACCTCAACGAATTGCGCGCGCATCCTCAACGTCTACCCGAAGAAAGGCGCGGTGGCGGTCGGCTCCGACGCCGATCTGGTCATTTGGGACCCGAGCGCCGGAAAAACCATCTCGGCCAAGAAGCAGGTGAGCCGGATCGACTACAACGTGTTCGAAGGCTTCCAATGCAAAGGCCTGCCGCGCGCAACGTTGTCGCGCGGCGAGATCACCTGGCTCGACGGCGACCTGCGGGCCGCGGCCGGCGCGGGCCAATACGTGCCGCGCGATCCCTTCCCCGCCGTGCACATCGCCAACGCGACATGGCGCGAACTCAACGCGCCGCGCCGCGTCGAACGCGTGGAAGTCACGCCATAGCTTTGCGAGACGGAGCTTCTCCCGATGCAAAACCTTCAGATCGACGGCCAGCGGCTTTGGGATACGCTGATGGAGACGGCGAAGATCGGCGCAACGGCAAAGGGCGGCATTTGCCGGCTCACCTTGACCGACCTCGATCGCCAGGTGCGCGACTGGTTCAAGGCGCGCTGCGAAGCGCTCGGCTGCACGGTCACGGTCGATGAGGTCGGCAACATGTTCGCGCGCCGGCCGGGCAAGAACGACAAACTGCCGCCAATCGCCATGGGCTCGCACCTCGACACCCAGCCGACCGGCGGCAAGTTCGACGGCGTGCTTGGCGTTCTCGGCGCGCTCGAAGCGCTCCGCACGCTGCACGAGACCGGCTATGAGACCAACGCGCCGGTCGAGATCGTCAACTGGACCAACGAGGAAGGCTCGCGCTATGCGCCGGCGATGCTCGCCTCCGGCGTATTCGCCGGTG
>JBAUGC010000192.1:0-7335 GCA_049679485.1 Xanthobacteraceae bacterium | reverse complement strand
GCGTTCAGAAACATGCCCCACGGCGAAAGATCGTGCGGCAGGAGCGCGCTCCCAATCGATGGCCCACCGGTTTGCGGCTGCGCCGGTGCTGCGGCCGGGGTATTTGGTGCGGCCACGCTTGGCGTCGCTACCGGCGGTGCCGGCGCTGCGGCCGGTTCGTTTGGTGCGGCCACGCTCGGCGTCGTTACCGGCGGCGCCGGCGCCGCGTTAGCCGCGGGCGGCTGTTCGGCAGGCGCTGTATCACTTTGCGCCACTGCCGGAGGCACTAGCGCCGACATTGTCAGCAGCACGGCGAGCAGCGCGACCGTTGCGCGTCGCTGGTACTTTATACTTTTTCTAATTATAAACGACATGTCGACCTTTCTGTATCCGCGAACAGTCGGCAGATCTGCCGTATTTTTTTGGATTGTCGCTATCGCAGCCATGCCGAACTCCGCGTTGTTCGCTCCACCTGACGGTCAGATCTTCTTCGATATGCCGATGAAATAGCCGCGACGAGGACCGTATTGCGGGGCGAACACGCCGATCCCGGTACCGCTGCGGATCAGGTAAACCGTGTCGAACAGATTGACAATGTCAAAGCGGATGGTCACCGGCCCCGGATCATTAGGCAGCAGGAACTCGCGCGCGATCCCGACATTGAATTGCGTGTATTGCGGCACCGTGGAGATATTGGCATCGCCGCTGCGCAGACCGCTGCCGTAGATCATGTCGCCGCTGAGCCTGGTCCCGCACCATCGCCAGCCATTGCTCCCGGGCAGATTGTCAAACGTTTCCCCGGGATAGGCCGGCCGGCCGCAGAACTGATAGGCGGCGCCGGCCGAGCCGGTCACCAGCTGGGTGTGATCGGTGTAGATCCAGTGGGTGTTGATGTACTGCAGTTCGGTTAAGCCGCCGAGATCGGCAAGCGGCGTGACATTGTCGAATAAATATTGGTTCGAGACCACGTTGGTGGCTCTCTCTTCGCCCAGAGCGAGGTTGCCGTAGGCCTGAAAATAGCCGCTGCGCAGTTTGGCGCTGAACTCGACACCTTCGACATATCCTTGCGCGTAATTGAAGGCGCTGAGCACGAGGGCTTGGCCGAAATTGCCGTTGTCGATCAGGTCGGTCGCGATCTTGTAATAGGCATCGACGCCGAGATCGAGGGTCGAGCAGTCCTTTATCGCCGGCGTCAGGCAGCCGAACGGGATCTTCTGGTCGACGCCGGCGTCGAAATAATGCGACCGTTCCGGCAAAACCGGGCTGGTGCCGCCGCTCACCGGCGCGCCGGTCGTGCCGTTGAACAAGGCGATGTTGGCTGGCGCTGCTTCGACTAGAACCGGAGGTGTGAAGTAGCGCGCGTATCCGGCGTGGAAGGTGGTGTACTCGAACGGCTTGTAGGTGAAATTGATGCGCGGGCTGAGCTGGTTGGCGTTGACATATTGCCACATCTGGTCGAAGCGCAGACCGGCATTGACGGTGAAATTGTTGGTGACCTTCCACTCGTCCTGGGCGTAGACGCCGGCGAGCCAGCCGAGCTTGCTGACGTTGTCGGTTATGGTCTCGGGAGCGTCGATCGCTACCCCCGCCGGGGCCGGTTCGACGAGCGATGAGTTGCCGACGAAAGTCTGTTCACCACTGACGGTGAACCCGGCACGGACCGTATGCGCCGGATTGATCTGATACGAGCCGTCGCCCTGCAGGCCGTTGGTATAGGACGTGCGCAGGATGTCCGAAGCGATGCCGTTGATCAGCAGGTCGCCGACCGGGTCGGGGGTGTAGCGCAACTCGTTGTAGCGGGTGAAATAGGAGAATTGGCCGTCAAAGCCGTTGACCGATTTCTGCACCGCCAGCACGCCGTATTGGGTGAACTCTGTCTGATTCTCGTTCAGATTTGCCGAATTGAAATTGGTGATGCCGAACGCGCTCGTCACCGGCGGATTGCCATTGAGCCCCACCGGCTGACCGGGCACGTTGGGGATCTGGAACGTGCTGTAGGAGGTTCCCGAGATCAGGCTCACCCGTGTCGTCGGATCGACGAACGTCGACATGTAGGCGAAGCCTTTCTCCTGCCGCGAGAAATCGTGGATCGGGCTGTACGACGGTGTCGAATTCTCGATTCCCTCGTTGGTTTGCAGATAACGGCCGGTGAACAAATACTGGACACCGGCAAAGCAGTCCGCGCCCGGCAAGGTACGCGTTCCGGGAGCAGGCGCGGCCGTCGGGCAATTGCTGCCGAACGTGCCGCCATATTGGAAATACGGCGTAATCGTTCCCTGACTGCCGCCATAAACGCCGACCGTGCCGCTGTTGTTGAAAATATCGGCACGGGTCGTGATGTCGACCAGGCCCACCGTACGCATGCCGAATTCGGCTGGGAGCGCGCCGGTGATCAATGCGATGCTGCCGATATACTGAGCATCAAAAATACTGCCGAACCCGGTGACACCGTCCGGCAGCATCACGCCGTTGAAGCGGAATTGCACATTGGCGTGATCGTTGCGGACGTGAAGGAGCCCGCTGGCCGCGGAATCCTGCGACACGCCGGGCGCCTGTAGCAAAATCTTCTCGGGCGTTTGATTGGTGCCTCCCGGCAACGCGTCGATGGTCGCATTGGTGATGGTGTCGGACGTGGTGCCGGTGGTCGTGTAGAGATTGCTCCGCGCAGCGTCGAAGGCATTAGCCTTGGTGTTGAGCTGCGCGGCCGGCGTAACCGGCGCCGCCGTTGGCGGCGCAGCTTGCACGTTCCTGGGACGCGGCTTCGGCTTTTGCTTCGGGGCGCTGACGACGACCTCGGGGAGCGGCACTTGCGCGGCGGTCGTCTCGCTAAAACTCACCAACGCGAGCGCAGAACAGCCGAGAATGTAACCAGGACGGACACGGTAGGCACGAACATGCATGACACTCGCCCCTGAAGGCCGAAGGCACCAAATCGGATGGCATCGTCAAACGCACGGCGTATTGCTGGCGATCGTGCTGACGCGACACGTCGTAGTGCACATGAGATGCTGCGTTCACATCTTCAGGCCGTCGCAGGCGGTAACAAGCGACGACGCTGAAGATCGGCGACGACCGAAGTCAGGCCAGCGGTGGAGCGCGTGACTGGAATGGCGCTCGCTGCGGGGCGACGAAGACCGCTACACCGCGTTCGAAGCGTTCGACAATGTGTGACGCGGACGGCACCGGCAATCGCGGTGCGACCGGCATGAACGAATTAGTCGCCAGGTAGATACTGGCGCAAATAGCACAATAATCGTCGCCGTCCTGGCTTGGTTGCTGCGCGGGAAACGATTTCGCAGCGTGAGCCTGCGGGCTCAGCGTTGCGCCGGCGGCATCAGTCCGCTGGATCGCGTTGGGATGAAAGTGCCCGAAGGAAAGGCCAAATTGAATGACCAGCGCGGCCAGCGCCAGCCAACTCCCAATCCGCCTGTCGTAACGAAGCCAGCGCCTGGAGCGCACTGAATCACCCTCGCAGAGGCTAAGTTTCCCGACGGCATGAACTGTAGCGGCGCGGAGGTAAGAAGGGCAAGAGCGAAGTGGCGGGCGACGATTGATAGCCGGTCACCCCATGTAGCTGCTCAGCGTCACGCGAAGGCAGGTGCGTTCATGGCCCCTAGCCGCCGTTACGAACTATCTAGCCGCCGTTACGAACTATCAAGCGAATCTCTGCTCGTTGGGTGGCAAGACCCGATGCCGTCGAAAAAGTGACGCAATTGAGCCCGATAGACTGCCGGGGGCGCGGTTTTATCTGGTGGCCTCGATTAAGGCCCGGGGAGTGGGGCGGGCGACTCAAATCAATGAATTGGTTTCGCTCAAAAATCCAATCATGGACTTGGTTGGCGTTGTTTGCACTGATACTGCAGATGGCCGTCTCGTTCGGCCACATGCATCGCGACGACCTCGGGCTGCCGCCAGTGATCGAAGCCGGCCAGGCCCTTGCACTAACAGACGCGACAGGGGCACCGGCGGGCCCTGCTGATGAGGATCATCACCCCGCATCGGATCGTTATTGCCCCATCTGTGCGAGCATAGCGCTGATCGGGACCGGAGCGCCTGCACTGGCACCGGTCCTCATCGTGCCATTATCGGTCGTCCACTTTTCCCCGTCCGAAAAACCGGCGGATCGGCTACGGCCACAAATTACCTTCTCGTTTCAGGCGCGCGGGCCCCCAATCATTTAGCTTCATCGCCGGTTTTGCCGGTCGTGGTCTGAAGAGCCGGCAGAAGATCACCCGCCTGGATCCTTTTGTTTGAGGCCGGGCGATGCATCCGACTCGGAATCGGAGTTCATCGATGAAACGTGCGCGTTTCTGCCGCGCGAAGCCGAACGCATCGGCTCTCGCCGCGGCTTCAACATGTTGCGCAAGTGCGTGGCGCGCTGGGCGATCGACGGTCCGCGCTTCGACCATTCGATTTCTTTTGCCGCCGCTCATCGTTGCGTGTGCCGCGCTCGTGACAACCGATGTGCAGGCGCACCCTCATGTCTGGGCGACCATGAAAACCGAATTGATCTATATGCCGGATGGCTCGATGACAGCCGTTCGGCACGCCTGGACGTTCGATGACATGTACTCAGCCTTCGCGACGCAGGGCATTGCGGCCCGCACCAAGGGCGAATTCACGCGTGCAGAGTTGCAATCTCTTGCGCAGGTCAACATCGATTCGCTCAAGGAATACGCTTACTTCACCTACCTTAAGATCGACGGGCGGACGCAAAAGGACGCGTTTGGCAAACCCACGGACTATTGGCTCGATTACGATCCCAAGGGGACGGTGCTTACGCTGCATTTCACCTTGCCGTTCAAAAAGCCGGCAAAGGCAAGAAGACTCACCGTCGAAATCTACGATCCCGAATTTTTCATCGACTTTGGTTTTGCCGACAAGAATCCGGTGAGACTCCTCGGTGCGCCGCCGCATTGCACGTTAACCGACGAAAAGCCGACTGACGGCTTTTTTTCATCGACGTTTAAGCTCGACAAATCGTTCATGACATCCGAAGCCAATATCGGCATGGGCATGAATTTCGCCAACAAAATCTCGGTGACCTGCCCATGAAAACGCGCCCCGCGAAGCCATTGCATCCGGCGATCGTACCAACGGCGATTGCAATTCTGATCCTCGTCGCCGCAAGCCATTCCGCATGGGCGCAATTGGGTCCATTCGGCGGCCCGCGACCGCCCGCAGCCGGCGGCATTGGGGGGTGGCTGATCGCCAAACAGGCGATCTTCTATCGCGCGCTGGCCGGCTTGATCCGTTCAGCCAAAAGCGATGGCTCGGCGTTCTGGGCGCTGCTCGGTATCTCGTTTGTGTACGGGATTTTTCATGCGGCGGGGCCTGGGCACGGCAAGGCGGTGATCTCCTCATATCTCTTTGCCAACGAGGAGACCTGGCGCCGCGGTGTGACGCTCTCTTTCGCATCGGCCGTCATGCAGTCGTTGACGGCCGTGGCCATCGTCGGCGTTGCTGCAATTCTCCTTGGAGCAACCGCGAAGCTCATGGGCGACACGGTGCGCATCATTGAAATCGTCAGTTACGGTCTCATCGCGCTGCTCGGCGCACGGCTGCTCTGGGTCAAAGGACGCGGATTTCTGAAGGCGATTCACGCGCTGCGGATCGAAGACGAAGCCGCCGCAAGCATCGAACAGCACGATCACATGCATGGTCACAACCACGATGAGTATTGCAATCATCATGACCATGCGCATGACCTTTCCCACACTGAAGCTAGGCTTCACGCCAACTGCCATGATCATCCGCACGACGAGGAGCCTGACGTACTGCCGTGGGGTCATGCGCATGGTCCGGAGCCGGATGAGTTGGCGGGGCCGGGCGGCTGGCACCGCGGCCTATCGGCCGTCGTCTCCGTGGGTCTTCGGCCATGCTCGGGCGCCATCATCGTTCTGGTTTTCGCGCTGGCGCAGGGGATGTTTTGGGCGGGCGTCGCCTCGACCTTTGTTATGGGAATCGGTACCGCCATCACGGTCGGCACGATTGCAACGCTGGCGGTCGGTGCGAGAGCGCTTGCCACGCGGTTTGCGGGCGAACGGTCCGGCTACGGCAGCGTGTTGGTGCGCGGCGCCGAAGTTGGAGCGGCGGCGCTAGTACTCGCCTTCGGCGTCCTTTTGCTCACCGGCTACATGGTGAGCGAGCGGATGGTCGGCTTCTGAGAAGGTGAAGGCCGATAATGTCGCTTCCACACCTCTCCCACTGCTTATCTCGCGTCCGATCGCTGCACGGAAAGCAAAGAACCGCTAAGTGCCTCTGTTCGGCCCTTGGCCCGCTCGGCACGGCAGCACCACCCGCGCATGCGGAAGATCAGCGCATACTGAGCCCGGAGACGCCGCCGCCGCTTCCGAATTCCGACTAGCCTAGGACTCCGGTGACAAGCCCGCCAACCAAGTTCGACTTGGTGCTCAATCTGAAGACCGCGTGGGCACTGAATATTACCGTGCCGGATCGGTTGCTGGTCCATCGCCGATGAGGTGATTGAATAGATGACCGTACGTGACGAGTCAGTTTCGCGCTTCGGCGGTTTTGCCTGCGGCTTTGATAATCAGAATGCCGTGGGGATCGATGGTCAGGTGCTGGCCCGGGAATACCACGGTCGTCGAGCCGAACTCTTCGACGATCGCGGGCCCTTCGAGCGTGAATCCGGCGGGGAGCGACGCGCGTACCAGCACCGGTGTGTCGCGGAATTTGCCGTCGAAGTAGACGGGCCGGCTGGTTTGCTGCGGCGTGCCGGTGGCTTTGATCTCGGGAATGCGCGGGCGGTCGATCATGCCGAAACCGGACACGCAGAAATTTACCAGCTCGACTTTCTGCGCCCCGGCGTAGTTGTAGCCGAAGGTCTTTAAGTGCGCGGTGTGGAAGGCATCGGTCAGCCCGACGATGAACTGCGCATCGATCTTGCCGGCCGGCGCCGGCACGCGCACTTCCATGGACTGTCCGGCGTAGCGGACATCGGCTTCGCGCGCGAGCACGATCTTCGAAGCCGCGATGCCGTCTTTCTCAAGTGACGTCGTTGCCTCTTGCTCCAGCGACGCATAGATCGCCGCGATAACCGGCAGATCGATTGCGTCCTCGTGCATGACCTTGGTGACGATGTGGTCGGTGCGCCAGTCGACGGCCAGCAGTCCGAACGCGGACAGGTTGCCCGGATTCGGCGGCACGATGCAGGTCTTCATGCCGATCAATTCCATCACCGCCAGCGATTGCGCCGGACCCGAGCCGCCGAACGCCAGCAGCGCAAATCCGGCCGGATCGATGCCGCGCTGAATCGTCATCTGCCGGATGGCGTTGGCGTCGTCCCAGTTGGCGATCTCGACAATGCCGCTGGCGAGCTGCTCGACGCTCAAA
>JBAUGC010000191.1:0-2310 GCA_049679485.1 Xanthobacteraceae bacterium | reverse complement strand
ATTCAGACCTGCGGTGATTCCACCTTCGGTCATCACGCTCTAGTCCGAGCTTCCTTCTTCTAACCACTACCAAGCCGTTGATTGGGCGCGCGAGATGACGAAAGAGAGCCCTCAAAGGTAGCCATGTAGTCGAGAATTTAGGGCTTGTACTCCAGCGGGCGGAGTGCTTATGCTCCACCATGTATATTGAAGCGGTCCCCAACCGGAACTCGCCCCCTGCCGTGCTCCTGCGCGAGAGCTACCGCGAGGGTGGCAAGGTTCGTAAACGCACCCTCTGCAACCTCTCGAACTGGCCCGCCGCCCACATCGAAGGTCTGCGCGGCGTGCTCAAAGGGGGGACCGTTATCCCCGCCGAGCGCGAGGCATTCACCGTCATCCGCAGCTTACCGCACGGCCACGTTGCCGCCGCTCTCGGCACCGCCCGGAGGATCGGCCTTGACCGCATCCTCGGCCCCGACGGCAATCGTTGCCGCGATCTCGTCCTTGCGCTGGTGGTCGGCCGGATCCTCGAACCGGCATCCAAGCTTGCCGCCGCCCGCGGGCTCTCCCCTGCAACGGCCGCCTCGAGCCTTGGCGAGGTGCTCGGCCTCGGTGCGGTCGACGAGGACGAACTCTACGCCGCGCTGGACTGGCTGCTCGAGCGCCAGCCCGCCATCGAGACCGCCCTGGCCAAACGCCATCTGACCAACGGCACGCTCGTGCTCTACGACGTCTCGTCGAGCTACCTGGAGGGGCGCTGCTGCCCGCTCGCCAAGCGTGGGTACAGCCGCGACGGCCGCAAGGGCACGCTGCAGATCATCTACGGCCTGCTCTGCGCCCCCGATGGCTGCCCGGTCGCCATCGAGGTCTTCGATGGCAACACCGCCGACCCGATGACGCTGGCGAGACAGGTCGAGAAGCTCAAGCAGCGCTTTCACCTCGACCATGTGGTCCTGGTCGGCGATCGCGGCATGATCACTCAGGCGCGGATCACCGAGGACATCAAGGCGGCAGGCCTGGACTGGATCACCGCGCTACGCGCGCCGGCGATCAAGGCGCTGCTGGCGGCCGGGGCCTTGCAGCTCTCGCTGTTCGACCAGCGCGACATGGCCAGCATCACAGCCCCCGACTTTCCCGGCGAACGGCTGATCGTCTGCCGCAACCCCGATCTCGCCGCCGAACGCACCCGCAAACGCCAGGACCTGCTCGCCGCCACCGAGCGCGACCTCGCCCGCATCCGGGCGGCGGTGGTGCGCAAGCACCATCCCCTGCGCGGGGCTACCAACATCGCCCTCGCGGTCGGCGCGGTGCTCGACAAGCACAAGATGGCCAAGCATTTCGAGCTCGCCATCACCGATACCGCCTTCGGCTTCGCCCGCAAGACCGCCGCGATCGCCGCCGAGGCCGCGAGCGACGGCATCTACGTCGTCCGCACCAGCCTGCCCGCGGCAGCGCTCGACGACGCCGCGACCGTGCGCAGCTATAAATCCCTGAGCCTGGTGGAGCGGGCGTTCCGTTGCCTGAAGACGGTCGATCTCCAGGTGCGACCCGTGCATCACTGGGTGGCGGATCGGGTGCGCGCCCATGTCTGCCTCTGCATGCTCGCCTACTATCTCGAATGGCATATGCGCCAGCGCCTGGCGCCGATGCTGTTCGATGACGCCGACAAGCAGGCCGCCGAAGCCCTGCGCCCGAGCGTGGTGGCCCAGGCCCAGCGCTCGCCGGCCGCCGTCACCAAACAGACGACGGGTCTCACCCCCGACGGCCTGCCGGTGCACAGCTTCCGCTCACTCCTGGCCGATCTCGCCACCGTGGCGCGCAACACCATCGTCACCGCAATCACGCCCAATTATCCGCTCACCGTCGTGACCAGGCCAACCCCGATCCAGCACAAGGCACTCACCCTCCTCGGCGTCGGATGTAGCCAGTAACGCACGGCCTCGGCGGCAGTTTGTCGTACCAACTCAGGGCTCTGCGCGTCTTCAAAGAAGGAAGTTCGGACTAGAGCGGATCGCGCCTGACTGGAATCACGAAGCGATCCAGGGGCGCGTGAATCGCGCGCAAAGCCTCAATCCCGCCCGGCCTGTCGGCGGGCAGGCTCAGGCGGCGCGGCGTGCCACCTCTTCGGGCGGCAGGCGGACCAGCGCCTCGAAGTCCCGATGAAGGGTCTCGGTGATCCGCCCGGGCGTGTAGCTATGGGGGCCGATCCGGCGCACCGGCGTCACCTCCGCGGCGGTGCCGGCGAGCAGCACCTCGCTCGCATTCCCGAGTTCCTCGGGCAGGATCGCCCGCTCGACGACCTGGATCTGCCGATGCCGCGCCAGGCTCATC
>JBAUGC010000190.1:0-2349 GCA_049679485.1 Xanthobacteraceae bacterium | reverse complement strand
CGTCAGTGACGAAACGTTTGGCCATGGCGCAAAGCTGCGTTGCATCGGCATCGTGCCGGTCGAGAGCTGCGGCGGCGCGCCATAACAGCGTGCGCGACGCTTCAAGCGCCGTCGCCATATCGGCGAGACGGAATTGCAGCGCCTGAAATTCCTCGAGGCGCTTGCCGAAGGCTTTGCGCTCTTTCATGTAGGCCAGCGCCTTGTCCAGCGCGCTCTGAGCGCCGCCGAGCGAACACGCCGCAATATTCAGGCGGCCGCCGTCCAGGCCAGCCATCGCGATCTTAAAGCCAATGCCCTCCTCACCCAGCAGGTTTTCGACCGGCACGCGGGCGTCCTGGAAAACGACGGCGCGGGTCGGTTGAGCGTTCCAGCCCATCTTTCGTTCGTTCGCGCCGAGCGAAATGCCCGATGTGTCGCCGGGCACGACCAGCGTCGAGATCCCGGACGGGCCAGCGCCGCCGGTGCGCGCCATCACGACGTAGAGGTCGCCCGCGCCGGCGCCGGAAATGAACTGCTTTTGACCGTTGAGGACGTAATGATCGCCGTCGCGCACTGCGCGCGTGGCGAGAGCCGCAGCGTCCGAACCGGCGCCCGGCTCGGTCAGACAATAACTGGCAAGAAGCTCCATCGTGCAAAGCTTAGGCAGCCATTTCTGGCGTTGCGAATCCGAGCCGTAAGCATCGATCATCCACGCCGCCATGTTATGGATCGACATGTAGGCCGCAACCGTGGGGCAACCGATGGCGAGCGCTTCAAAGATCAACGCAGCATCGAGACGCGAAAGCCCCGACCCGCCAACATCGGTACTGATGTAAACGCCGCCCATGCCGAGCGCCGCGCCCTTGCGCATCTCGGCGACCGGAAAATGCTTGGCTTCGTCCCAGGCCAGCGCATGTGGTGCAAACACTTCAATGGCGAAGGCCCGCGCCATCTCCCGCACCGCGAGTTGATCTTCGCCGAGAGCAAACTGCGGTGTGACGCCTTGAGAAGTATCGAGCATGACGGTGTTTCCCAGCCCGGCGGGTATTTATGCGCGGCGGCTTAACGGATTTTGCGTCAAAATGCCTAGGCTTAGAGGTCGAAATAGCATTGTCGTTTTAGCCCAGCAATGCGAGAATTAAAGGCAATATTGTGCTACCAACGTTGGCCGGTGACCGTGGATTGGGGGATCTGGGGTGGCCGCGTCGCTGTCCATTCGGGCATCAATTCCGGATGCTCGGCGGCGCAAGAATGACCGCATAAGCGGCGCCGATCCCCTGGTTGCGAGCGGCGCGCTTATCGAGCGAGCGCGCGATCTGATGAAGGGGCGGAGGAACGCCGTGCAGTCGATTGATGGCAGCTTGGACACGCTGCCGAAGCTTCTGATCCACAATGCCAAGGCGATCGGTGCCCGGCCGGCTATGCGCCACAAGGACCTCGGCATCTGGCAGACGTGGACCTGGGCGCAGATGCTGGAAGAAGTTCGCGCCTTCTCGGTGGGGCTATCCGAGCTCGGCCTCAAACGCGGCGACAAATTTACCATTGTCGGCAACAACCGGCCGCGGCTCTATTGGGCGATGTGCGCCGGACAGGCGCTCGGCGCCGTGCCGGTGCCGGTTTACGCCGATGCCGTTGCCGACGAAATGGCCTACGTGTTGGCGCATGCCGAGGTGACGCTTGCAGTGGTTGAGGACCAGGAGCAGGTCGATAAGATCATCGCCGTATCCGATCGTCTCCCCAAGCTTGGCAAAGTCATCTACGACGAGCCGCGCGGACTAAAGGACTACGTCCACGGCCGGCTGATCTCTTTCGAAGACGTGCAGGGCATCGGCCGGAACAAGCTCGCGAGCGATCCCGAATGTTTGCGGCAATGGGAAGCCGGAATTGCCGAGGGTAAGGGCGGCGATCTCAGTGTCATCCTCTATACGTCGGGAACGACCGGGCGTTCCAAGGGCGTCATGCTCACCTACGAGAATACGATTATCTCGGCGCGCAATGCGAATGCCTTTGACCGTCTCGACCAGAACGAGGAAGTGATCGCCTACCTGCCGCTGGCGTGGGTCGGCGACTACATCTTCTCCTATGTCCAGGCGTATGTCGCCGGGTATTGCGTCAATTGTCCGGAAGCGCCGGATACCGTGCTCCAGGATCGGCGCGAGATCGGCACGACGTATGCGTTCGCGCCGCCAAGGGTCTACGAGAACCTGCTGACCTTGACCATGGTGCGCATGGCGGACGCCGGTGCACTCAAGCGCAAGGTATTCGATTTCTTCATCGGAATTGCTGGGCGCTGGGGCGAGAAGATACTCGATGGCGAGAAGGTCCCGCTGACCGCGCGGCTGCTCTACGCCGTCGGCGACTTTCTGGTCT
>JBAUGC010000189.1:0-1972 GCA_049679485.1 Xanthobacteraceae bacterium | reverse complement strand
GTCTCATGCCTTAGCCTCCAGTGCACATCCCCGCCCCGCTGGTCCAGCTTCATGGATGCGGGGCATTGGCGGAGGATTATTTCACAGTAGATCTCCCGTGTCAAAGGGTCTGCGCCCGCGTGTCGGCGCAAAGTGATAATGTCCTATTTGCGCAAAGTAGAAATGTCCTATTGACGACCTCCAGGCTGGGGAGGTGGCAGAAGGACAACTATTGATGACGCAAGCCGAGCGGGACCGGCTGGTGGCCTTGAAAAAGGCCAAGAAGAAACTGATTACACAGAAGCAGGCAGCCGAGGAGCTGGGAATCACCGAGCGGCACGTGCGGCGTCTGCTGCGGGCACTGAAACGGCGCGGGGATAAGGCTGTGGTGCATGCGTTGCGAGGACTGCCATCCAATCGCAAGGTGGACGTGGAAACCCAGCGCGAGGCGGTAGCGATTCTAACGCAGCCGGTGTACCGGGGATTTGGTCCGACGCTGGCTTCCGAATACCTGGCCAAGAAGCACACCATCGAGGTGAGCCGGGAAACGGTGCGGCTGTGGATGATCCGGGCCAAGCTGTGGCGAGCGCGCAAGCAGCACATCGAGAAGATCCATGCATGGCGCCCGCGCCGCAGCCGTTTTGGCGAGTTGGTGCAGTGGGACACCAGTGACCACGCTTGGCTGGAAGGACGCGGAGAAGATATGTTGCTGATCAACATGATCGACGATGCGACCAGCCGGTGGTTCGCTCGATTTGTGGCTAGCGACTCAACGCTGGAAAACATGAACCTGCTGGAAAGCTACGTGAAAAGGTACGGTCGGCCGCTGGCATTTTATACCGACAAGGCGAGCTTGTTTCAGACGGCGGAGAAACGCAAACGCGATGAACCCGGAGTGGAGCAGGACGCGGTGGAGATGCCGCCGACGCAGATCGGCCGGGCGTTGCGGGAGTTGGCCATCCCCTGGATACCGGCGCACAGTCCGCAGGCCAAGGGGAGAGTAGAGCGTGGATTTTTGACCGCTCAGGACCGGCTGGTGAAGGGGATGCGCGTGGCTGGAGTCACCACCTTGGAGCAAGCCAACCACTACCTGGAAACCGAGTTTCTGCCCTGGGTCAACGCCACGCTAGCGGTGGCGCCAGCTAGTGCGGACGACGCCCACCGGCCGTTGGAGAAGCAGCATGATTTGGCGGCGATTCTTAGCCAGGTGGAAAGCCGGCGTGTGAACAACGATTACACCATCCAGTTGGACACCAAGATCTACCAGATCGCCCGCCAGGACGTCCGCACTGGACTACGAGGCGCCGTCGTGCGGGTGGAGAAGCGGCGGGACGGTTCTGTCGCGGTTCGATTCGGCGAGCGCTACTTGGGTGTTTCCATCTGCGAGCAGCGTCCCAAGCTTCCCCTCTCCAAGCCGCTCAACAAGACACGGCCTCGGCTGAAACCCAGTCAAGCCAGTGAGTGGGGTAAAAACTTCGATCTGAAAAAGTCGCCCAAGATCTGGCAGGCCCTCGATGGTTCCGGCGCCAAACCGGAGTCTGCGTGAACAGCCGGCCCAAGACAAAAGGAAGGCCGGGCAAGACCGGCCCGGCAGCTTCGCGCTGTTTCTATTCAAGGCCTCCGCTCCGAGACTCCACCAAAGTAATATGCGATTCCAGATCAAAAGCAAAACCCTCGGAGGGTACCCCGCAGGGCCTCGTTGACCGAGGGTTTGCCGCCGATTACTTCGGAGCCAGCCCCGTCGCATCGGCCTTGAATCTTCCCCGGGAGCGCGACTCCCCAGAGAATCGAGAGCAGACTATCACGCACCCTCCGCCAGCCCGGTCAAAACCGGACATTTCTACTTTGCAGAGATTAGGACATTTCTACTTTGCGTTGACAGCTGCGATCCGGCTATGTCGGCGCAAAGTGATAATGTCCTATTTGCGCAAAGTAGAAATGTCCTATTGACGACCTCCAGGCTGGGGAGGTGGCAGAAGGACAACTATTGATG
>JBAUGC010000188.1:0-2252 GCA_049679485.1 Xanthobacteraceae bacterium | reverse complement strand
CTACCAAAGCGTCTCAAGTGATCGAACACCTCAACAGAGCCACGGAACCTAAAGAGAAATCGAAACTTCGATCTCTAGGTTTTTCAGCGAACTGCTAGATATCGATCGATCCGCTTGGACGGCAGATCTCGATGCACGACACCGGCGTGACCATAGTCCGCGTGACGGGCGGATCACGTCACTCCAAAACGCACAGCTGCACGAGGTCGATGGCATATTTCGGACGCGCCGCATATTGCAAATTCCCCAATCGGGTCACTTTCGAGAGAACCGCGACGCGACGGCGACTGTCGCGATACTGAGCATGTCCAAAGCGCTTGGGGGCGCATCGCGGTTCGTAACCAAGCCCGTTGGCTACTTGAAAGGCGATGGAGGATTTATAAAAAATATTACTATAAAAAGGGAGACAGGGTGCCCACTGCGGAGACAATTCTCGATCGCCATCGTCGCAGGAATATCGACGGGCGGCCCGGTTACGCCGTTGGCCGCCGGGCATCCGATAACCTCGACAGGGGCCAGCGATATGCTGTTTTTGACCTGCAATCAGCAGAGGAGAGGCTGGAGTGACCTTCATCGCCGAGCAGCCGGCCAATACCTCCCGCCCGGGTTCCTCGCAATATTTGGTTGGGTGCTTCCGAACAACTTCAAGGATCAAACCGGTCACGGCTAAAGCCGCCCACGACGTACCCGCACTGCGACCTCATGAGTTCGCAATGCTGCAGAGCGGTCTTGTGATCGCGAACCCTTCAGACAGGATCATCGGCGCGGTCATCCGGTGCTCGGGAAATTGCTGACCCTTAGGCACGGATTTCCTTTTTTGATTTGATCGACGGCGGCGTACTGGAGTACTGGCTGGAGGCACCTGTGGCTGCGGTGCCCCGGGCATGGCGGTAAGGCTTCGCCAACACCTAGATCGCGACAGCATGGACAGCTAGCGCCGCGCGATCTGCGTCAGCACTACTTCTTTGCAAGGTCGGATTTTACAAGATCGACCGCGTCAAGTTGTGCGTCAACGACGAATCGAATCTCGGTCGTATTCTGTTGCGCCACACCGAGCTTGAAACCAATGATTACGTCGCCAGCCCGTTCATCAGCCAGAATGTTCGATTCGGCCGGCTGGATCCGCGAATGCTGTCGCGTACAACGTCTCGGTCATCCGCCGCGCTTGAATTCGTCATGTCTCGTCAGACACTGCTGACGCTGATTCGATTGCAATACGAACCTGCTCGACAATCCTATACCATCGCCGGGCCATGACGCTCGACAAACTAGAAAGTCCGCCCTGCAGCCGTATGCTGTTGTTCACGCGCGGCCCGCGTTCAATCAGCGCGAATCCATTCGCGTGCCTGCATGGCCGGTGGGAAGACTCGCGTTGCAGCGGGCATGAGGAAGCCCCATAAACGCACTGTCTGCTTGATCCATTCGATATCGGTGACGAGAGCGACTCGCTCCCAGCGCATGAAGTTTTCCATCCCGATCTTGAAGTCTTCCCACATTGCGCCGGGATCGATCCCGCCAAAGTCCGAGTCGGTCTCGTAGTAGAGCCGCACTTTGTCGTGGGCTTCAAGGGCCTGCAGCACGGCCGGCACCAGAACCGCTTCGTAATCAGCCCTTGTGACCCGACCCTTGCAAATGAAGGCCACGATATTGCCGGGGAAATCGGTGAGTTGCTCGATCATTGGTGTTGTCCATTGGTATTTTCTACCGGCCTACGGCGCTGATATGGATGGTCAATATCATAAGTCGAGCTGCGCTTGTCTGAAATCATCGGCGTCGTCGAAGTGCGCGAGGCCGGCGCACGACGGGCCATGTCAATGGCATAACGCAGCGGATTCGCCAGCGTCGCGTATTGGAGGACTTGGGGCATATTGCTGGGCGGCGTCGCCAAGCCCGATAGCCGCGCGCACGGCATCATGATCACAAAAGCATAAAGGACTGCCTGCTGCATGGTCGCGACGACCGCCGACAGCATGAGTCCCATGCCCACGGCGGCCGTGAGAAACAAGGCGAGGCCCGCGTGGAGCGTTACATACGAGCCTGCGAACGGAATGCGAACCCACAATTGCGCGACCAAGAGGATCAAGGTCGCTTGGATGAGTCCGATAAGCACGGACGGCAGCGCTTTGCCGACCATGATCTCGGGCGGCCGAAAGGGCGTGACGAGAAGCTGATCGAATGTGCCCTGTTCGCGCTCGCGGGCGACCGACATGGCTGTGAGCAACAACGTTTGCAGGAATGTCAGCGTGCCGATC
>JBAUGC010000187.1:0-2421 GCA_049679485.1 Xanthobacteraceae bacterium | reverse complement strand
GCCGCGGATAATCCCACGCAGGCTTGATGCCTTACGAAAAGGCCCCGAGTTCCGGCGGCTTCTTGCCAGCATTATTGATGTATTTTTGCTCCGGCCAGCCGATGCATTTTTGCTCCGGCGTTGACAGAATGTCGCGAAGGGCCAACAGGCGACAATTTCCCGCAGTGGGTCGTCGTCGATAAAAAGCCTACGAGCATTGTTCCAAGTTGAAGTCGGCTGAAGCCGCTGAGGTGTTGTCGGGACAGAATCGATCTTCATGTCCGTTGGTCCATGCGCGATGGCTTCTAAATTCTCGTCTTCGCGCTTGCCTTAGCATCGCCAATCGCCGCGAGCAGTAATGTGTCCTGGAGCGGCTTCGAAAGAACGGCAACGGCGCCGGCAGACTCGCAACGCTGGCGCACCCCGGCTTCGCTGTGAGCCGTAATGACGATGGTCGGGAACCAATTGCCTTGGTGTGTGAGGTGGCGTTGAAGCTCTAATCCGTTCATTTCCGGCATCTGGAGATCAAGTATAAGACATTCGGGCGGTCCGTCGGGCAGGGCGGCAAGAAACTCGCGCGCCGAAGCGAACGTCTTGACTTCGAACCCCCGCCCTCTCAGCAGCCGAGCCAAGGCTTTCAGCACGGATGGGTCATCGTCGACGACCGCGATCCAGGGCGAAGCTTCCAGCATGTGAGCACTATCGAGTGCGCCGCGGCAGATTGTCGAGTTGGCCCTTAGGCTAATACGGGGGGAACGACTACGGCCCACGCTTTGCCGAAATTCCTGCCCTCTCGGCCAACCGTACAAGGTCCGCAATCGAGCGAATGGCCAATTTCTTCATTATCCGGCCGCGGTGAACCTTGACCGTCTTCTCGACCGTTCCCAAGTCGGCGGCTATTTGCTTGTTGAGCTTGCCGGCGATGACGTGGGTTATGACTTCCCGCTCGCGTGGCGTCAGCGTCGCAATCTTGGCGTTGATCGCTTGCAGCTCGGCGTCGATACGGCGGGCCCTCGCGTCCGCCTTTCCGGCGCGCTCAATCGCCGCCAGGAGATCCATATCGCAAACGGGCTTGGTCAAAAAATCGATGGCGCCGGCCCTCATGGCACGAACGCTCGTTGGTATGTCACCCTTGCCGGTGAGGAAAATGACTGGCCGCTGCGACCCTGCCGTTGTGAGTGCTTGCTGCAACTCCAGGCCATTAAGGCCCGGCATTGAGACGTCAAAAACAGCACACCCGGGCAACGAGGCATCGTGGTTCGTCAGAAACGCCTGAGGTGATGTGAAGCATTGGCTGTCGTAACCCCTCGCGCGAAGGAGGCGCGACAGCGCTTTGAGTACGCTTGGGTCGTCGTCGACGAGAAAGACCGTGAACATCCGGTCCGTCATTGAGCCGCGCCAAGGATTACCTGGACCGGCAGCCGAATCGTTGCAACGGCGCCGCCCGAGTTATTGTTGGAAAGTGTAAGCTTACCGCCGTGTGCTTGAATGATCGTTGAACATAGTGTTAGCCCAAGACCGAGGCCCTGCTCCTTGGTGGTATAGAAAGGCTCGAACACTCGGCTCTGATCGGCGGGGCTGATCCCGCGTCCGTGGTCTTTTACGAAGACTTCGATCGCACCGGATGCGGTCGTGCGAGCCGAAACCGCGACGCGCCGCTGGGTTATGGGTGTCGAAGCCATCGAATCCATTGCGTTCATGATAAGATTGAGAAGAACCTGCTGCAATTGTACGGAATCGCCTGTAATCGCGGGTAGGTCGCTTGCCAGGTCGGCATCGAGTCTGATCCGCCGACTGATCAACTCGCCTCGAAGAAGAGCAATCGTAGAATTGAGCAAGTCGCCGACATCTACCCGCTCGGACTTGCCTTGGCCTTTCTTGAGCAAGCTGCGGAGCCGGCGAATGATTTCACCAGCTCGATTGTCCTCATCCACGATATCCTGCAGGGCGTCCCGAACATCGGCGAGGTCCGGGGAATTCTGCCTCAGCAAGTGCAGCGCTGCCTGCGCATTCGATAGAATTGCCGTTAGCGGTTGGTTGACTTCGTGCGCGATTGCGCCCGAGAGCTCCCCCAACACCGAAACGCGCATCAGATGTGCTACTTCCAGGCGCTGCAACTCGGCTTCGGTTTCGGCTGTCTTCCGTTCGGTGATGTCGATGATGATTCCACTAACCTTATTGGCTGCGCCGCGATCAGCAAGATGGGAACGAGCCCGAACACGTACCCAACGCACTTTGGAATCCGGCATGACCACACGGGCGTCAGTGACGGTAGATCGGCCTAATTTCATCGCCTCTCGAAGCGCGTCGATGGTGATCTCGCGATCCTCGATGTGGATCGCCGATAGAAATGAGTCGCGCGTGACGGGAGTGACGCTCGGCAGACCCAATATCGCTCGACAATGTTCAGTGGCCCACAATTCGTTGGTTTCCGGATTTAAT
>JBAUGC010000186.1:0-3233 GCA_049679485.1 Xanthobacteraceae bacterium | reverse complement strand
GGATATGGCGGTCAAGCCGATCAAGGGCGAGTTTCCCTGTCCGGTAAACGTCGCGCTCGAGTTTGGCGCCACGCCATCGCTATGTCCCGCGTTCGCGCTGCGTCTCGTTCGCGGCGTCAAGAACGGGCCGTCGCCGGATTGGCTGCAGAAGCGGCTGACCGCGATCGGGCTGCGGCCGATCAATGCGCTGGTTGACATCACCAACTTCATCACTTTCGACCGCGGCCGGCCGCTGCACGTGTTCGACGCCGCCAAAGTGCGTGGCAATCTTGTGGTTCGCCGCGCCCGCGCCGGCGAGACGCTGCTCGCACTCGACGGCAAGACTTACACGTTTGACGACTCTGTTTGCGTCATCGCCGATGAGGAGGGCGTCGAGTCGCTAGCCGGAATCATGGGCGGCGAAAAAGCCGGCTGCTCTGCGGCGACGACCGACGTGCTGATCGAGTCGGCGTTGTGGGACCCGAGCAACATCGCGCAGACCGGCCGCAAGCTCGGCATCAATTCCGATGCGCGCTACCGCTTCGAGCGCGGCGTCGATCCGGCCTTCATGCTCCCGGGACTGGAGCTGGCGACCCACATGGTGCTTGAGCTTTGTGGCGGCTCGCCCTCGGAGACCATCGTCGCCGGCAGCGCCGAACCGCTGGAACGCGTCATCGATTTTCCATTGTCCGAGGTCAAACGCCTGGCCGGTCTGACGGTGCCGCTGCTGGAGATGCGCGGCGCGCTTGAGCGCTTGGGCTTTTTCGTCGCCGGTCACGGTGAGCGGGTGAAAGTCGCGACGCCGTCGTGGCGGCCCGATGTGCAAAACAAGGCGGACCTTGTCGAGGAAGTAGTGCGAATCCTTGGCGTTGATCGCGTGCCGCTGACGCCGTTCGAACGCGGCGACATACCGCGCAAGGCGGTGTTGACGCCGATTCAGCAACGCACGCGCAAGGCCAAACGAGCACTCGCCGCGCGCAACCTTGTCGAAGCGGTGACCTGGTCTTTCATTGGTAAAAAAGAGGCTGAGCAATTCGGCGGCGGCAAGCCGGAACTTGCTCTCTCGAATCCGATCGCGGCCGAACTTTCCGACATGCGGCCGAGTCTCATTCCCGGCCTTGTTGCCGCCGCGCAGAAGAACGCCGACCGCGGCTTTCCCGATGTCGGCCTGTTCGAAGTCGGTCAGGTGTTCCGCGGTGACGCGCCGCAGGATCAATTCACGGCCGCCGCCGGCATCCGCCGCGCCCTCGCCAAACCGTCCGGCATCGGCCGCCACTGGACCAAACGCGACGGCGAGGTTGATGCATTCGATGTCAAAGCCGACGCATTGACGGCGCTCGCCGCGGCCGGCGCGTCGGTGCAGGCGATGCAGGTTGTGCCGGGCGGCCCGGTCTGGTTTCACCCCGGCCGTTCCGGGACCATTCAGATCGGCCCACAAAATGTGCTCGGCCATTTCGGCGAGTTGCATCCACGCGCGCTTGAAGGCCTCGACGCCGAGGGCCCGCTGGTCGCTTTCGAGGTCATTCTGGAGCGCATCCCGGAACCCAAGGCCAAAGCAACGCGCGCCAAACCTCCGCTCGAGCTCTCGCCATTCCAGCCGCTCGATCGCGACTTTGCTTTCGTGGTCGACCGCAGTGTCAAGGCGGCCGACCTGGTGCGCGCGGCGCAAGCCGCCGATCGCAAGCTGATCGTCGGCGTGAATGTGTTCGATGTCTACGACGGTCCCGGCATCGAGCCCGGCAAAAAATCGATCGCCATTGCCGTCACCATCCAGCCGCGCGACAAAACCATGACCGACGCGGAGATCGAAGCGCTGGCGGTAAAAATCGTCGCCGAGGTCGGCAAGCGCACCGGCGGCGCGCTGCGGGCGTGACGTCGGGGATTGCTCGAAACGCCGGGCTGCCTCAAGCCAGAACAAGAAGATCGAGCGGCACTTTGAGCGCATCCGCTATCAGGCGAAGCGCGGCTGCAGTTCCTTTGCGTCGTCCGGTCTCCACGTCCGAGATGTAGCCTTGGCTGAGGTTTGTCCTAGAAGACAGATGCGACTGCGTAACGTCACGCCATTCGCGCATCACCCGAACCGGATTCTCCCCGTTGGCCAAGCGATCGACCACCTGCTTCGGTAGCAACGGAGCGCCCGCCGCAACTTCGCTGCGTGCGCGTGCCACCAAGCGCCCGGCGCCGGCATCTTCGTCCGCCTCAGCCGCCTTGATGACCAGCGCTTCGTACTCTTTCCGCGGAAGGATGGCGACCTCTCCATGTGCGGTCTTCAGAAAACGAACATTCATGACCCTGCCTCAGTCGTGCCGTTGAACGGCGTGTGAAAGCCCTCCTACTGCCGGATAATATGCGGCGAAGCCTGAAATCTTCGTCGCGGTTGCGGTGCTGCGGGGGCCGGTGGCGGCTCTCTGGCGGGACCAAGCCGATGTAAAATCGCGTCGGCCGCGCGCTCTCCTGATTCCCAGGCGCCGCCGACAGTGCCCCACAATGTTTCGTGGACGGCTTCGCCGGCAAACCAGACTGCGTTCTGCACCGGCTCCATCACAATGCGTCGGGCTCCCTGCCAGCCCGGCGCCGCAGCGGAGAAGGCGCCAAGCGCCAGCGGATCGCTGTTCCAGCGCGTGGCGTGCGAACGCTTGATCGCCTTTTTCACCTCCGAGCCGTTCAGGCCGGCAAGCCAGTCGGCAGCGAAATCGACCATGGCGGCTTCGCCGTGCTCAGCAAGCTCACGGCCGAATGGGCCGGCGACCTCGACCAGGCAAAGCGGCGTGCCGGAGACATTGGCAAGAATCGCGGCGGTGCGGGTGTCGGCGGCTTTCTCGAATATCAGATCGTCGCTTTCGGCGTCGAGCGGATTGCCGGCGAGTTCCAGCGCAACGTGGTCGTAGCTGCCAAGCGACAGCTTGGCAAAGGCGTCGAGTTGCCGCTTGGAAAGCTCGGGCACGAATTTGATGGCGCCCGACATCGTCACATTGGTCGAAACCGTCACGATCGCCGCATGCGCCGAGATCGTTCCTTTCGGCGTTTCCACCGTGAGCCCGCGCCTGGTATCGATCGCGGTCACGGGAGTCGACAGCCGCACGGAAAGCCCCTCGGCCAGAGAGGCAATGAGTTTGCCAAAACCTTGGCGACAGAAAACGTCGGTATTGCGTTCGGCGGATTTGGCAAAATCCGCCGCAGACACTTGCGCCAGCTCTTTGCCGCAGCCGAATGGGCCGAGCACGAATTCGAGCGAAGGCCGCCAGTCCCCGAGG
>JBAUGC010000185.1:0-2335 GCA_049679485.1 Xanthobacteraceae bacterium | reverse complement strand
CTAGTCTTACTGCGTCATGAATTTCTGCGCCGTGACGATTTTGCGATTACGGAGTTGCAGCACGGACATCGTGGCAGGCTTCTGATGAGCGCGCCGATCAAGCGTCGACGCATGGTTGCGATCGAGTTTGGGATGTGACGCTCGGGCCGTAGCGGCGGATCCTCTGGGTCGGTAACCGTCGGGTACGGCAAGTTCCGGGAACAGCGTGGTGGAACGAGATCCCCAGGGGGGAATCGTCTCCTGCTCGGAGATCAGGAATCCGTAGGCTGCGATGCACAGCGTGGCGTGGTGATGGAAGCCGCGCCATCCGCGCCCTTCGAAATGCCCCAGACCGACTTCCTGCTTGAGTTCCTGATAGTCGCGTTCGATGCGCCAGCGCAGCTTGGCGATGTCGACCAGACGATGGAAGCCGATGCCTTCGGGAAGGGTCGAGAGCCAATATTTTGTCGGCTCTTTCGCTTCCTCGGGCCACTCGATCAGCAGCCATTCTTCCGGTCGGCTCTCGGTCAGATTGTAATCACGATGCGCAACTCGAACTCGCAGGCGTGCGAAGCGTGAGGAAAGCCCATCGGCCGAGCCTTCGCGCCATTTGATCGTGCGCCAAGCGTTCGCAGGCAAGGCAAGCGCGAGTGCCTTGACCGAGTTTGGCTCGTGTCGTGCGTCACGACGGATCAGCTTCGGCGGTCGTCCCTGACCTGACCACTTCTTCGGCGGCAGCGGCCCCGTGCCTGGCGCCCAAACCGTCGTATTCGGCATAATGCCGGCTACGTACGACAATCCCAGCGTCGTGATGTTCGCACGCACATCGGTGTCGGCGCCATAGCCGGCGTCCATCAGCACCACCCCCCGTGGCAGGCCGGCCTCGCACGCCCAGCGCAGCTGTTCGAGCGCGATCTGCGGCTTGGTCTTGAAGACGATCTCCTTGGGCACACCCACCTTGCGCCGACGGGCGCGGTCCTTCGCCCAGTCTTGCGGCAGATACAGCCGATAGGCCACCGGCAGGCTGGCATGGCGATTGGCAACCGATAGCGACACCGCGACCTGACAATTGTCTTGCTTGCCAAGCTGGCCGCAGTATTGCCGCGCTACCCCAACTGAGTGCCGCCCCTGCTTGGGAAAGCCTGTGTCGTCGATAATCCAGGCTTCGATCGGCCCGTGACGCTCGACCTCCGGCAGCACCATCGCGCTCACCTTGGCCAACACTTTCTCGTCCGACCACCCCGCATTGCCGACAAAATGCAACAGCGATTGGTGCTGCGCCGCTGTTCGATCAGGCGCAGTCACCGCCGCCATCGGCTCGACGCTCTTGCGCTCGCACGGCAGCATCAGGCCAACGCAATAGTCGCGCAGCGGCCCGGCACGATCCGCATGGCCAATCACGCTCACAAGCCCCTCGACATATTCCGAAAACCGCGATTCACTGTCGTTTCCTGTTCGCAGAACCATCTCAGCCCTCACATGCTGAAGTGTGAATCTCCCTCAATAACCGATCCCAACGGCAATCGCCCGCGACTTTCTGACTCAGTAGGACTAACTATCCAACAGATCGCAACCCCGCTTTCCCAAATGGTTCTTACACGGTCGCCCGATTCGAATGGAGAATTTGGGAGGCCTTGTATACTCGCGATCGCCGCATCTCGGAAATTGCGACGTTCGGAGATTTCGGGGCGGACAACGCAAATTTCTCGTTTAACGGCGGCGGGATTCCGATTACCCACCTGAGATACGCTCTTCAGGAAGAATGGCGAATTATTCGGGGAGGCGCTCCTTCAAAATTCGGCGACGGAACAATCAGACAGGTATCAAAGACGATCGTGGCATCGGACTATTATGCCGGACCCGATTTTTCCCCGGGCGACTTTCAAATAGCCGCGTGGGCCGATGGTGCTCTGTCTAAGGGCGCATCAGATTGGCGAAAGGCTAATATGAGCCACCACTGGGCGCGGACATTAGTCGATTTGGGCAATCTTTACGGACGCAAAATTGAACGAAAGCGTCAACCAGCTGAGCCCGTCCAGCAGGATCTCTTTTCCTCATTTTCACCTGTCGAGCGCAAATGAAAACCTTTAGGTCTCTTTGGGAGGATGTCGACGCGGGCCAAAGGCGGCTTAGGCGACGCAGCTTCGTGAACAGATCACGTCAACGGAGATAGACTTGTTGCGGCACGCCGTCTGGATACAAACATGATTAGGCCGACCAGAACTTCGAGAATTGAAAACATTTTGGATAAATACTCTGCATAGCTCATAAATCGGCGAATCGAGCTTTTGCCCGCCCGGAAAGCGATGCGGCCTGTTTCTAGATTTATGGAAATAGACTGGTGATGCGACGCGTT
>JBAUGC010000184.1:0-14330 GCA_049679485.1 Xanthobacteraceae bacterium | reverse complement strand
CCGAAGTGTCGCAAGCCGCTAACGCCCGCTGGTATCGAACCCCATCCAACTCGCCGCAGTCTTGCAACCCACAAGTTCGAATGCTCGAACTGCGGCGCTATGCAAACCAGAATCCTCTTTCTGAGGTCGGGCAACGCACTACCCGATGAGCTGGTGGTCTATGCTGGATAGTCAACCCTTTATCGAAAACAGGGATGCCGGAACGCTTGCTCAGGCGATCGTCGATACCGTCCGAGAACCTCTTCTCGTACTCGACAAGGAACTTCGCGTACTTGCCGCGAGCCGCTCTTTCTACCGGACGTTCAAGGTTTCTCCGAGCATCACTCAAGGTCAGCTCCTTTACGAGTTGGGCGACGGTCAATGGGACATCGCCGGACTCAGATTATTGCTGGAAAGGATCGTTCCAGAGCACGGCGTGATGGAGGACTACGAAGTTGAACATCAGTTTCCCGAGATTGGGAAGCGCACGATGCTGCTGAATGCCCGTAAGGTGTTCTACGAAGGCAATTCCCACACGACCCTGCTGTTGGGCATTGAAGATGTTACCGGACGACGTGCGTTAGAGCGCGAAAGGGAGGACCTGTTGCGGAAGCAGCGGGCTCTCCTGCGAGAGAAGGACGTGCTGCTTGAAGAACTGGAGCACCGGGTCGGGAATAGCCTCCAAATTATTGCCGCCATAATTCTAATGAAATCGCGGATGGTGACGTCGGAGGAGACCCGTCTCCACCTGCAGGACGCACACAAACGTGTCATGTCGATTGCTGCCGTTCAAAAACACCTCCATGCTACCGGGGCCGCCGGCCCCGTCGAAATGGCGCCTTACCTGACGCAGCTGTGCGAGAGCCTCAAAACATCGATGGTAGGCGATTACCGACCGACGACGCTGAAAGTGACCAGCGATGCAGGTACTGTGACCTCGCGTGAGGCCGTGAGCCTCGGCTTGATCTTCACAGAACTCATACTGAATGCGCTCAAGCACGCCTTCACCGACGACAGAATCGATCATCAGATAGCTGTCGGATTCGCCGTCGCAGGAACGAATTGGAAGCTTTCAGTTACGGACAACGGGATCGGCGCACCGGTTGGCGTCTTTGCGCAGGCAAAATCTGGCCTGGGCACCAGCATCGTCAACGCGCTGGCCCAACAACTGGAGGCCCGGGTTGACGTTGTGAGTGCGTCCCAGGGAACGTCGGTATCGGTTACCCACGCCACCTTTGCGAAGATGCCTGGTGAGGCGTCCCAATTAGAAAGCCTCAGGCCGACGTCAATTCGCGGGCATGCCTGACTACCGTCTCGGAACAGTATGGCTTCTGCTCAAACTGGGAGCCGACCGGTAGTTCCTCAGGTTGCGGCGCCTGCTTTGCGGAAGCGACCATGATACCGATGTGCGGCCAGCGGTCATGCACCCGTCGGGCCAGTGCCAAGCCGTCGATGGTTCCTGGCATGTTTACATCAGTGAAGAGCAGCTGGACGTCGGAATCCGCTGCTAGCAATTCGAGCGCCTCGTCACCGTTCACTGCCTCGATCATCCGGAACCCAGCGTCTTCGAGCATGCCTACCGCGGAGAGGCGAACCAAAGCTTCATCTTCGACAATAAGAATCACGGGAGCAACTTTCTCGGGGGTCATGTTTGGTGACACTCTCTGCAGGGGTTACATTCCACGGTCCAACATGCATTGAATAGATTAATAAGCTGGGCCGCTCACCGTCCGGTCACATAAAATTCCACGGTTCGCAGGCAATCAAGTCAATGGCTTGGTCTGCCGACTATGCCTAAAGGGATGACCAACTCGCGGGTAGGCATCCGACGGAAGTACCAGCCAGCTCATTGTGAGCAATTCTATACAGATGCGTTGCTGCAATTGTGCCCAACTGACAGCCACATTGGGGCGCATATGAGCGAGCGAGCCAAAAAGCCGGAAACCACGAAACGCAGGCGGCAATTTGATCCTGCGGTGTTCTTGGCGACGGCAGCCAAGGGCCGGTCCATTTCAACGCATCGAAATAAAGAAAACATCTTCACGCAAGGGAGTGCCGCCGACGCAGTGTTTTATATTAAAAAGGGAAAGGTCAAAGTCGCTGTCGTTTCCAAGCTGGGCAAGGAAGCGGTGGTCGCAATCCTGGGTATAGGCGAATTCGTCGGCGAAGGATGCTTGAGCGGGCAACCGAGGCGCCTGGCGACCGCCAGTTCATTGACCGAATGCGTGACTATGCGAGTGGCGAAGAAGGAAATTCAGCGGGTCATTCGAGACGAGCCCGCTTTTTCCCGAATGTTTATGTCGCATATCTTGGCAAGAAATGTCCGCGTTGAAGAAGACTTACTCGATCAGTTCTTCAACTCAACTGAACGACGGCTTGCCCGGATGCTGCTGCTGTTGGCAAATTTTGGCAAGGAGGGCCGACCGGAGCCCCTTATCGCTAAGATCACCCAGGAGACGTTGGCTGAGATGATCGGAACTACCCGGTCACGGGTAAACTATTTCATGAACAAGTTCCGCGAATCGGGTTTCATCGATTACAACGGCCACCTCGAAGTCCATAGCTCGTTGTTGAGCGTCGTCCTGGCCGACCAGCCGCGCACCGTGAAGTCGTCGCTGTGACATTATTCCGCGCTTTTCGGAGAGCGGTGTTGTAATTCGAGACGGCTGCGAATTCCGACGCATTCCGGCCAGGCATACCGATTTGATGCCGGCCACCGTTCCGAAATGAAGCCGGCCACGATTCCGATTTGAAGGCGGCCACGCGGCCGAAGCGGAAGCCCTAACAGGCGTTCCCGGCGGGTCAGCGACTCGGCGCATTGCGCATCTCCTCGATCAACGACGAGGAGAGCGGAATGTCTGCCAGGAGAGAGCTGACCATGCGACAGCTGCGACAGATGCTGCGACTGCATCATGACGGTGTGAGCGCACGCGAGATCGGGCGACGGCTCGGTTTGGCGCGCAGCACGATCCAGGACAATCTGAAACGGGCAGCAGCGATGGGTCTTGGCTGGCCTTTGCCGGCCGAACTGACCGACGATGAACTCGAACGGCGGCTGTTCATGCGGCCCGGCATCGAGCCGGGCCAGCGGCGGCGCAGCGAGCCGGACTGGGCTGTACTGGCGCGCGAACTGAAGCGGCCCGGCGTCAATCTGATGGTGTTGTGGGAGGAATACCGGGACGCGCACCGGGATGGCTATGGCTACAGTCGCTTCTGCGATCTGTTCCGTGAATTCGAGCGCCGGCTGTCGCCAGTGATGCGCCAGCACCACGTCGCCGGCGACAAGGCGTTCGTGGACTACTCCGGCAAGAAGGTCACGATCGTGGACCCGGCGACCGGCGAAATCCGCGCGGCCGAGATCTTCGTGGCTGTTCTCGGCGCATCGAACTTCACCTACGCCGAGGCGACCTGGACGCAGTCGCTGCCCGACTGGATCGGTGCGCACATCCGCATGTTCCGTTTTTTTGGTCGCGTTCCAAGGCTCCTCGTTCCGGACAATCTCAAGAGCGGCGTTCACAAGGCCTCGTTCTATGACCCCGAGATCAACCGCAGCTACGGTGCGATGGCTGCCCATTACGGCGTCGGCGTGCTCCCGGCACGGCCGAGAAAGCCAAGGGACAAGGCCAAGGTCGAGGCCGGGGTAAGATTCGTCCAGAGCTACATTCTCGGTCGGCTGCGCAACCAGACCTTCTTCTCTCTTGCCGAATGCAACGCGGCGATCAAAGGCGCGCTCGACCGCATGAACGATCGCCCCATGCGACAGCTGGGCGTCAGCCGGCGTGAGCTGTTCGAGAGCATCGAGCGACCGGCGCTCAAGCCCTTGCCGGACGCCGACTGGGAATTTGCTGAATGGCGTCTCGCGCGCGTCAGTCTCGATTATCACGTCGAGGTTGATGGCTATTATTACTCGGTGCCGCACACGCTCATTCGCGCTGAGGTCGATGTGCGCATCACGGCTCGAACAATCGAGCTGTTCCATCGCGGCCAGCGCGTTGCTGCTCATCAACGCCGCTGGGGCGGCCCTCGGCATGGCACCGATCCCGATCACATGCCGAGCGCACACCGACGCTACGCCGAATGGACGCCAGAACGCTTCCGGCGCTGGGCCGGCAAGATCGGGCCGAACACCGAAGGGCTCATCGTGGCCGTGCTCGCCCGTCGGCCACACCCCGAGCAGGGATTCCGTACTTGCCTCGGAATCCTGCGGCTCTATCGCGGCATCGACCCAGCGCGCGCCGAGGCGGTCTCGGCCCGCGCGGTCGAAATCGGCGCCCTCACCTACAAGAGCGTGGCCTCCATCATCACCCACAAGCTCGACAAGAAAAATCCGCATGGCGCCGGCCAATCGACGCTGTTCGATCACCAAAACCTCCGCGGCCCCCGCTACTTCAACTGAAGGAGATATCAATATGCTCGCCCATCCGACCCTCGACCTTTTACACGCTCTCGGTCTTCACGGCATGGCGAAGGCCTTCAAGGACCTCGATCAAAACTCCGAGGCACGCGCCCTCGATCATGTCGAGTGGCTCGGCTTGCTCATCGAACACGAGATGACGCTGCGACGCCAGAAGCGGTTCGAAACCCGCGCCCGCGCCGCTCGTCTGCGCCACGCCGCCAGCGTCGAAGACGTCGACTATCGCAGCGCTCGCGGTCTCGACCGCGCGCTGTTCCTCAAACTCATCGCCTGCAACTGGATCGCCGAACGCCGCAATCTCATCATCACCGGAGCATGCGGTCTCGGCAAAAGTTGGCTCGCTTGCGCCCTCGGCCAAAAGGCCTGCAGGGAGGACCTCTCTGTTCTCTACTATCGCGTGCCGCGGCTCCTGGCCGCCCTCGCGCTCAGCCGCGGCGACGGCCGCTACGGCAAGCTGCTGCGCTCGCTCGCGCGCGTCAAGCTGCTCATCCTCGACGATTGGGGACCGGAAGCATTGACCGCCGAGCAGGCCCGCGATCTCCTCGAGATCGTCGAGGATCGTTACAACGCCGGCGCCATCCTCCTCACCAGCCAAGTGCCGGTCGACCGCTGGCACGATATGATCGGCGTTCCGACCTTGGCCGATGCCATCCTCGATCGTCTCGTCCACAACGCCTACAGGATCGAACTCTCCGGCGAGAGCCTGCGCAAGCGGCAATCGTCATGACACGGCGCCGACGATCACACCTACCAGCACCATCCCCTTGACCAGTCCGCCAAACCCAAACATCATCAATATGACCCGCGGGAACGCACAGCCACGGTGGCCGACATCACGTCGGAAACCTGGCCGGCTTCAAATCGGAACGGGTGGCCGGCTTCAGATTGGAATGCATGGCCGGCTTCGTCGGTATCCGCAACTGATGGTGCCACCGTCCGAAATCGAGGCTTTGTTGTTCGGCCTAGCCAACATGACCACCATTGATGGCGCTGCCAACCAAACCCCAAAAAGGGACGTAAGGCTAAAGGTCGTTAAATGATCGGAGGGAAGTTCATTAGAAAAACAAGGAACCCGCGTTGGCCCGCATTGCGTGCGGCGCACCTTCGGACTCCTTGTGCCAACGTGCGGTGACGTAGAGGTCAGCCTTTCCGAAGACTCAATATTGAAGCTTTTTCGGTACCTCTCGGCACTATATGACATCGCTCAATATCAGGTCCCACGTCATTGTCCCAATGCGTCAGTCACCCAACGCAAGCCGGCAGGGCGTGGTTTAAGGGTGATTAGCAAATCACGATATAGGTGCGACTCGCGCAATTGCTATTTCGCGGATCGGCAAATGAGAAGTTCCAACCAACGCTCCAAGGGCCGCTCGGCCTGCCCCTAATCACCGCCACTGCTCCGCTAGAATCGCCTGCAACTCATTGAAAAACCACAAGTTCATGACCTTACCAAGGGAGTGCTCTACCACTGAGCTACGGCAGCGGCCATGTCGGCCGAGTGCGGCCAATTCTGCAGGCGGGTTAGGCCCGGCAATGACGGCGCAGTATTAAAGCTCCGAGGCGAGCTTATCCAGCCCCATGACGTGGGCAAGGCTGCGCACTTCGTTCTTCTGCTGGTCGCTAAAGCTCATGATCAGCGGGATGGCCGCGGATTTGAGGCCCTGGACCTCAACGCTCTCGGGATCGGTCGAAGCCAGTTGTGCGGTGCTTGCCGGTGCGCCGTGGTGATGGGCGTTGCGGGTTTGCGCGTAAGCGACGTTACGCAGCGCCGCCTCGACGGCAGGCCACATGCTTTCCTGATCCGGCGTCAGATGCAGACGCCGCTTGATGCTCGCGATCTGCGCGTCGTTGAGCAGCAAGCCTGGGCGATCGATGTGGCGCGAAGCGTCGTCGGCCGTTGATGTCGCCGTCTTTGGCTCAGCTCGCGGGTGCGGCAACTGCGTCGCTTTGGCTCGGGGCGGGGCGACCGCTGCTTGCGGGGTCGCCGCGGGGATCGGAGCCTGCTGCGCCGGCCGTTGCACCGGCGGCACCATTGGCACCGGACTCAACAAAGCGAGCTGCGCTCCGCCCACGACCGTAGCGTTGGTCGGGCTGCTTGGCGTCTCGTAGGAGGTCTCGGCGGTATCCGCGACTGCCGCGTCGGTCTTCGCCTCGGGGAATCGCAAGGCGACATTCTCGGAGGCTGAAACATCCCTCGGCTGCCAGGTTGTGGCGTGGCGATCGCCAATCAGGAACCCGACCAGGCCGGCTACAAAGATCCAAAACCACCGGCCGCGCTTTGACGCTTTCTCACGCCGCATCGGCAACGCCCCGTCCCTTACCAACACCTTTCCCAGTCGTTGCAAATGAAGCTTAATTTATGACTAACGCGGGGAGTTTTGCCGGCGGATCAACAGCCTCGGCCCGGGCGGTGGAACCACAGACGGAACAGGCGAGGACGGAACAAGCAAAAGGCCCGGCATCGCTGCCGGGCCTTGAAACGTTACGCCGCGTGATGCGCGGCTTGGACCCTAAGCCGCCTCTTCCTCGACGACGGCTTCCTCTTCCGCCTCGGGTTTTGGACCACGATGCGGCCCCTTGGCGAGCGCGGCTTCAATCTCCTTGATCGCTTCGGTCTCGGTGAGACGCTGCACGGCAGCAACTTCGCGCGACAGCCGGTCGATAGCAGCCTCGTAGAGTTGACGCTCGGAGTAGGATTGCTCCGGCTGCGATTCGGACCGGTAAAGGTCGCGGACCACCTCGGCGATAGCGACGATGTCGCCGGAATTAATCTTGGCCTCGTATTCCTGCGCCCGGCGCGACCACATGGTCCGCTTGATCCGTGCCCGGCCCTTGAGCGTCTCGAGCGCCCGCTTGACCATTGGCGATTCGGCAAGCTTGCGCATGCCGACGGAGGCGACTTTCGAGGTCGGCACCCGTAGCGTCATTTTGTCTTTGACGAAGTTGATGACGAAAAGTTCAAGGCGCACGCCGGCGACTTCCTGCTCCTCGATCGACACAATCTGGCCTACGCCATGGGCCGGATAGACGATGAATTCGCTGGTCTTGAAGCCTTGCCGCTGCGTAGTCTTCTTCGGATTCATTCCCAAAGTTACTCCTTCCGCTTCAGGCTTGCGCCGCTGGGCGGGCTTCGCCACGCTGACCCTTCCCCGGGTCGGTCGCCGCGTGGACTGTGATGGCCTGCGGCTTGCGCCGGAGGTGGGTTTTCTTGCCTTCCGGCTCATGCCGGCCGCGCTCTTCTTCGAACGACGATGACGAGTTTTCTCTGCCACTGCTCTCGCGTGGGTCTCACGCCTCTTCTGACGATTCCTCGAAAACGCCCCGGAAAAATAAGCTCCCAAGCACGGGGAGCAGCATATCGGGGGTGTTATTCATTATGCAGCGCTCATATAGCACATTTTCGGCCAGAATCAAAGCGTTAAGGTGTCGCAAAAGGGTCGCATCTACGAGACAGTTAAAGCGCCAATTTACGGTTGAAATCAGTCACCCGTCCCCGGATTCGGCGAGAAATACTGTTCATACTTGCCAGCCACGCCCTCGAAATCCTTGGCATCGGCAGGCGGTTCCTTCTTGGCGGTAATGTTCGGCCATTGCTTGGCGAAATCGGCGTTGATCCCAAGCCACTTCTCGACCCCCGGCTCGGTATCCGGCTTGATCGCATCGACCGGGCATTCCGGTTCACAAACGCCGCAATCGATACATTCGTCGGGGTGGATGACCAGCATATTCTCGCCCTCGTAGAAGCAATCCACGGGGCAGACCTCGACGCAGTCCATGTATTTGCATTTGATGCAATTGTCGTTGACGATGTAGGTCATCCGCTCACTCTGAACCGGTTTTGGGAGCAGTTGCTCCTACCGCATGGCTGTTGACCACGCAAGTTTGGCCTCCACGGCGGGAGCGCCGCATCGGCAGTCATTTCACGTCAATTCCTCATAAAGGGCCTGCCCCGTTTGCGCGGCACCCCTGCGTTCGGCAAATCCCCTGACTTTGACTACCCGAACATTGCGATCGAGCGCCACAGTGATCACGTCGCCGGTTCGTACCACGCGGCTTGGCGCGTCGATGCGCGCGCCATTGACTCGCACATAACCCGCGCTCGTGAGCGCCGCAGCCGCGCTACGTGTCCGCACCAGCCGGGCATGCCACAGCCACCGGTCGATGCGCTGGCGTTCGGGCTCGGCCAGCGCACTGTGTTGGAGCATGATCTTCTCGGAAAACCGGCTTCGACTCTTCCGGATCATGCACTAGCGACGGCCTTTGGCATCGGCTTCGAGTTGAGCCTTCAGGGCGGCAAGTTTGGCGAACGGTGAATTCGGATCGGGCGGCTTTTCGCGCCGCTCGTGTCGTTCGTAACGCGCCGGTGCACCCGAGGGCCGGTCCTGCTCCCGCCGTGGACGATCGAACCGCTGATCCGCTCCATGCCGGCGCCGGTGGGGGCGCGAGTGCCGTCCGGGCTTGGGCGTCTCGGTCTGTGCGGGTTCCGACTGCGGAGTCTGGTCGGCCGTGGGCGCGGTCGCTTCGGGAGCCCCGTTGGATGCGGCGGCCGCCTGCACAGTCGCGTCTTGGGTCTGTTCGGCGGTGCCCTTCGGCACTTGCTGGTGCGCCTCGCGATGTCGAAAGCGCGGGCGTTCGCGGCGGCGCTCGGAGCGGCCGGGCCGCCACACCTCGATCAACTCGGGCTCGGCCGTTACCGCTGTCCCGTGAGGCGTCTCAGTCGGTTCTTGAGGCGTCTCGATTGGTGCTTCAGCCGCGACCGGAGCGGATGACTGCAACAGCGCAATCGATTCCTCTTCGCTTGAGGCAACTTCGCTCGGGGCAACTTCGCTAGCGGCATCCTCAATGACGAGTCGGTCTTCCAGACTCGATGCATCCGAAGGTGCAACTGAATCGTCTGGTTTTTCGCCGATCACCTCCATCTCGGTATTCAACGGTGAATCGGACGACGGCGTGGCAGCAACAGCCGCCGGATCGGTTGGCGGCGCGTCCACATTGTCAGCCGCCACCGTCAGCGGCGCTTCAGCTGCAGGCGCTGGCTCGTGAGGTTTCGGCCGCTTCTCCATGCGATAGCCCAGCGAGCGCAGGATCGAAGCGAAATCCTCGCCTGAGGCGCCAGTCAGCGAAGTCATGGTGTTGACCACGATGAAACCGCCGCCGGCGATCGCGCCCGGCGGTTTTTGCCCGGCAACGCCTTCGCGCCAGGCGAGCGCCGGACGGATCAGATCGGCAAGGCGCTCGAGAATATCGACGCGCACGGCGCGTTCGCCGCAGACGCGATAGCCGGCCGTTCGATAGAGCGCGGCATCGATCTCTTTGTTGGCCGGGATCGAAGTGCGGCCGCTGCCGGCCAGATGCAATAGGTCGTCAAGACCGTTGCTCTGCGGGCCGTCGTGCGAAAGTGCCCACAGTTGCACCGCCAGCGCCCGCGGCGCGGGCTTCAGCAACAGCGGAAGGTAGATGTGATAGGCGCCGAAGCGTACGCCGTATTTGCGCAAGTTTGCCCGTTCCGGCTGCTGCAATCCTTTCACCTCATCGGCCACTCGCGTCCGCTCGAGTACGCCGAGCGCCTCGACCAGTTGAAAGGCCACGCCGCGCGCAATACCGGTAATGTCGGCAGCCGCCGATAACTCGAACAGGGAACCGAGCAGCTTGGTAATGTGAGATTTCACGAAGGTTTCGAGCCGCGCCTCGACCGCTTCGCGTGGCGCGCCGGAAAGATGTTCGTCGGCGATGACGCGGACGCGCGGACGCAAGGCCTCCTCGCCCGCGATGAGCTTGCCGACGGCGGCGCCAGTCCAGCGAACTGTGCCATCGGCGGCAAGGACGAATTGCGAATCCGGCGCTTCGGCAAGCCGCGTGGCGCGGGCAGCAATTTCGCCGACGAGGGCCTTTTGCGCCGCGTTCTGCAACGCCTTGGCCTCCGATCCGCCCGATGAGGAGTCGGGCACGAAGACGAAGCCGTCGAGACGGCCGATGGTATGACCTTCAACCACGACCTCGCCGGTCTTGCTCATCTCCGGCTCGAGTTCCGCATTCTCGCGCAGCCGCCGCATTAGCACGCTGGTGCGGCGATCGACGAAGCGCTCAGTCAGCCGCTCGTGCAACGCGTCGGAAAGCTTGTCCTCGACGCCGCGGGTGACGCCCTGCCAGTGCTCCGGATCGGCGAGCCAGTCCGGCCGGTTCGCCGCAAAGGTCCAGGTCCTGATATGGGCGATGCGGTTCGAGAGGGTGTCGATATCGCCGTCGGTCCGGTCCGCCAACGCTACCTGCTTGGCGAACCAGTCGATCGGAATCTTGCCTTCGCGCTTGAGAAAGCCATAGAGCGTGACCGCGAGTTCGGCGTGTGTTGCCGGCGCGATCTTGCGGTAATCCGGAATCTGGCAGACTTCCCAGAGCCGTTCGACGTCAGCGCTGGTGCCGATCAGCCCGCGCACCTCGTCATCGCGCGCGGCATGGTCGAGCACAAGGATGTCCTCGGCCACGGGTGCGCGGGTCATGGTATTTTCCGTCGGTGCCGCCGCCAGTGACGCCTGCAGCGCGCCGACCGACGAAAAATCGAGGTCACTGTTGCGCCATTGCACGATCTTGACCGGCTCAAAAGTGTGCGACTCGAGCGCCTGCGCCAATTCGGTCTCGAACGGCGGGCAGCGGCCGGTGGTGCCGAAGGTACCGTCGCGGGTGGCGCGGCCAGCGCGGCCCGCAATCTGCGCCAGCTCGGCCGGGTTCAATTTGCGGAACTGATAGCCGTCGAACTTGCGATCGGAGGCGAACGCAATGTGGTCGACGTCGAGGTTAAGTCCCATGCCGACGGCGTCGGTCGCCACCATGTAGTCGACTTCGCCGGCCTGATAGAGCGCGACCTGGGCGTTGCGCGTACGCGGCGACAGGGCGCCCAGCACGACCGCGGCGCCGCCGCGTTGCCGGCGGATCAATTCGGCGATGGCGTAAACTTCGTCGGCCGAGAAGGCGACGATGGCCGAGCGGCGCGGCAAGCGCGTCAGTTTCTTTTCGCCGGCAAAGCTCAACTGCGACAGCCGCGGGCGGCTGACGATGCTGACGCCGGGCAACAGCCGTTCGATGATCGGCCGCATCGTGGCGGCGCCAAGCACCAGCGTCTCCTCGCGGCCACGCCGGTGCAGCATGCGGTCGGTGAAGACGTGGCCGCGCTCGAAATCGGCGGCCAGCTGGATTTCGTCGACGGCAAGGAACGCGACGTCGAGATCGGACGGCATCGCCTCGACGGTCGAAACCCAGAAGCGGGGGTTGGGCGGCTTGATCTTTTCCTCGCCGGTGATGAGCGCGACCGCGTCGGCGCCCACCCGTTCGACCGCGCGGTTGTAAACCTCGCGAGCCAGGAGCCGCAGCGGCAGACCGATCACGCCGGACGAATGCGCCAGCATTCGCTCGATGGCGAGATGGGTTTTGCCGGTATTGGTCGGCCCAAGCACAGCGGTGACACCGGCGCCGCGCGCGCGCAAATCTTTGTTGATAGAGGGCGAAAAGGATATCGGCATTGAAGGCCCGGACTACCGCGCGGGCGCGGTGGGTGGCATCTGTATCACAACAACACGACGGGAAGGCCTCGGCGCTCGGTGGGATAGCCCTGTGCTTAAGGTGTGGAACGAGTCTGGAACGAATCACGGCCGAATCGGCGACTCGCGGCGCGTCCGACTTCGTTCACTGCGACATATGGCGCTGCCACGGCTGCACGACACAAGATGGGGTGTTTGAAGCGGCTTTCGCGGGTCATTGTCGCGGCTGAAAAGTTAACACCGTTCGGACGCAGGAATTTCAGGCGAGTCAAGGGACAACCCCCTGTGAATAGTGGGGATCGCTGCGGGAAAGACGACAACCGCCGTCATTGCACTTTGACGTTAGCGGCGGCGCGCGGTGGTTTTGCCACCGAGATGAATTGCGTCGCCTGGACTACACCAGTGCCGACCGGCGTCGGCAACGAGAATCGGAACGGCACCAGCACCCGCGTACCGACGATCGGCGCGAGCCAGATTTCGGCATCGCGCAATTGCGCGAGATACTTGATCGCGTAACGCTCCGGTATGTAGCCTGAAACCGGTTTGAAATACACCGCACAGACCACGACCGGCCCCTGATAGCCCTTCTCGGCCTTGACGGTATCCATGCGCTTGAATTCGCTGTGCAGATCAAACCGCATGCGGCCGTCAAACACCGCCACCTTGCGACTGCAGGCCTGGGGCGATAGCGGATCGCCAGTGCCGCTTACCGGGTCGAGCGTCGATGTCATCGGGTCGAGAACGTTGCGGCGATCGCCGTCGGTTACCGGGATGCGGTCGTTGTTGGGCCCAAGCGGAGGCTCGACGGTGAAGTCCTTGACGTTGCCTCCGGCGAACGACATGCGCACGTCGTCGGTCCGCTGCTGGTTAGTGATAGTAGACGTATAGCTCGTCGGCATCGGCTGGCCGCCCGCCACGGTGCCCTGGACGGTGCTGACACCATGACCATGGCTGAACAACCGCAAAATGCCGGTCGTGCCGCCGCTTGCCGACGCGCTGAACTGGTCCTCTAAAATCTCGATGACCCAATTGCCACGGCCGATGGGAATGCCGGAGAGCGTCGCGGTGTATTCGGCTTCGAGGCGTCCCTGCGCCGCGGCAACGTGGGTTGCGTCGGCGATCAACAACACCATGACGATGACCAAACACCCCGCGGCCAGCGCGTCGCAGGGTGCGGTCCAAACCAGCCGGCGTAGCAGGGAAGACACGGCGATGACGGGTCCTTCGGAGCCGCGGATTTAAGCTTGATGGCGGTGCGCGGCCACTATGACAGAGTGCCGTATCAGCCACTCTAAGCGATAGGGCAACCACCATCCTTTGTGTTGTCGGAGAATGCGTCGTTTCTGTGGTTTTGCGCGGCCTTGCGCCGGGACCGCCCTTAAATCCCTAGGCTCCCGCGCTTGACGCTTTTCGGCGCCATCATTATAGGTCCGCAACCTTTTCTCCCTATATGTCGAGGGCTCGGCGCTGGCACGCACCGAGGGTTAACAGGATTTTCTACCATGGCATGGCGCTGCGAACTGACCGGCAAGACACGTCAGATCGGGCATCGGGTGAGCCACTCGAACCGTAAGACCAAGCGGCGGTTCTTGCCGAACTTGCTGAGCGTTACGCTGCTGTCCGACTCGCTCGGCCGCTCGCTCCGCTTTCGTATTTCGGCCAATGCGCTGAAGACCGTTGATCACCGCGGCGGGCTCGATGCCTTTTTGCTCAAGGCCAAGGACGCCGAGCTATCACCGCGAGCGCTTGAGATCAAACGGCAGGTCGTCAAGAAGCGCGCCGCAGCGGCATAGAGCGCCGGTTCTATCTCAAATACTTGTTGAGAGTATGCGCTGCCGCGCAAGCCTGGCGGTGGCTTCGTCAATGCGTGATCCGCAAGACTGCGGACGAGGTACTACGCCTGCGCTCGACGCGGCCGAACCGGACGCGGCGCGCGTTCCTCGGTCGGATTTTCCCCGAACAGTTCGGCGAGCTTTTCGGTCATGACGCCGCCGAGCTCCTCGGCGTCGACGATCGTCACCGCGCGGCGATAATAGCGGGTGACATCGTGGCCGATGCCGATGGCAATCAGTTCGACCGGCGAGCGGGTCTCGATGTCCTCGATCACCCAGCGCAGGTGCCGTTCGAGGTAATTGCCGGGATTGACCGACAGCGTCGAGTCGTCGACCGGCGCCCCGTCGGAAATCATCATCAGAATCTTTCGGGTCTCCGACCGCGCCAACAGGCGCTTGTGCGCCCAGTCGAGCGCCTCGCCGTCGATGTTCTCCTTGAGCAGCCCCTCGCGCATCATGAGCCCGAGGTTCTTGCGCGCGCGGCGCCACGGCGCGTCCGCGGACTTGTAGACGAGATGCCTGAGATCATTGAGGCGCCCGGGATTGGCCGGCTTTCCGGCCTGAAGCCAGGCC
>JBAUGC010000183.1:0-3494 GCA_049679485.1 Xanthobacteraceae bacterium | reverse complement strand
GGTCAGTGCGCCGGCGCCGAATTGGAGCGCGCCGGCAAGCGCCGCCCCGGCGCCGGCCCGGTTTTGCGCCACGGCAAGCGCACCGGAAATGGCGTTGGACGCCACCATGGTCAGAAGCGCCACCACCACAAACAACGGAAGCGCAATTCCCACGACGCCGCCGAACCCGCTCAGGCCGGTCGCGAGCAGAACAAGACTGCCGGCGGCGCCGATCGAGCAGGCGATAAGCAATAGCCGGTCGGCGCCGCGCCTGATGACGATCCGGCTGTTGACGTAGGTCGTCGCGATCATCCCGATCATGTTCACGCCGAACAGGAAGCCGTAATATTGCGGCGGCACGCCGAAATATTCGATGTAGACGAACGGCGAGCCGGCGATGAAGGCAAACAGGCAGCAAAAATAAAGCGTGGAGCAGGCGATGTAGCCGACATAGCGCCGGTTGCGGAACAGCTCGAAATAGCCGAGCAGCACCGCCAGCGGATTGGCCGCGCTGCGGCGCGACGTGTCGAGCGTTTCGGGCAACGCGAGCGCGGCGATGAACGCGAGCACGCCAAACGCGACCAGCACCCAGAAGATCGCGCGCCAATCAAACCAGAGCAGTACCTGGCCGCCGATCAGCGGCGCCACGATGGGAGCGGAGGCCGTCACCAGCATGTTGAGCGACAGGATCCGCGCACTCTGGTTGCGGGCGTAAAGATCGCGGACCATCGCCTGCACCGCGCTCGGTACCACGGAGCCGCCGAAGGCCTGGACAAAACGCCAGAGCACAATCGTCAGCATGCTGTCGGCCTGTGCGCAGCCCACCGACGCTATGATGTAGAGGACGAGACCGGCCAGCAGCGGAGGCTTGCGGCCGAAGCGGTCGGACAGCGGGCCGAGCAGCAATTGGCCGGCGCCAAAGCCGATGAAGAACGCGGAGAGGGTGAATAAGGTCTGCGCCTCATCCGCCGCCAGCGCCTGGCGCAACATCGGTAGCGCCGGCAGATAGATGTCAATCGAGAGCGGCGCGATCGCCGACAGGAATCCAAAAATAAAAATCCGGCCGTTGGGGCCGAGAACAAGCTTAGGCATTTCGGAGCCAAATTGCAGAAATTATAATAGATCACGACGTGGGCGGCACAAGGGCGCCGACCAATGCCACGACGTTTATTCCCGCGATGAAAAGCCGACGGCACTCGGGAGGATCGCATGATCGAGACTGATGTCCTCATTGTCGGCCGCAGTCTGGTTGGGCTTTCGGCGACGACGTTTCTGTCGTGGCATGGCGTCAAAACGCTGTCGGTCGAACGCCATCACGGCACCGCAATCCACCCGCGCGCCGGCCATTTTCATCTCCGCACCCTGGAAGGGCTGCGCTCCGTCGGACTAGAAGCACGCGTGCGCGCCGCCTCGGAAGAACAGTTCGATCCCGACGGCGGTATCAATGCGGTGGAGTCGCTCGCCGGCAAGGAGATCGCCACCTACATCGCTAATCTCAACGAAGGCGTGGCCGCGATCAGTCCGTCGACGCGGCTATTCATGACCCAGCAGAGCCTTGAGCCGCTCATCCGTAGCCGTGCCGAGGAATTGGGAGCGGCACTGCGCTACGCCACCGAGCTCGTTTCATTCGAGCAGGACGCCGACGGCGTCACCGGCCACATCCGCAACGTCTTGACCGGCGAGACGGATTCGGTTCGCGCCAAATACATGATCGCGGCGGACGGCAATCGCAGCCCGATCCGCGAGCGGCTGGGTATCAGCACGCGCGGCCCCGGCCGCCTGGCAGAGTGCGTCACGATCTATTTTCACGCCGATTGCGGCGGGGCGTTGCGCGGACGCAATCTCGGCGTGATCTATGTCTTCAATCAAGACCTGCGCGGCTTCTTCCGGCTGGTGCGGACCGGAGATTCCGGCTTCCTCGCGGTGATAACGCTCGGCGACATGTCAAAACCCGACGCGCTCAAAGTAGCGGAGGGCATTACCAACGAACGCTGCATCGCGTTCGTTCATGCCGCCATCGGCCTGCCTGACGCCAAGGTCGAAATCGTGGACATCGCGGCGTGGCGCGCGGTCGCCGAAGTCGCCGAACGGTTCACGGAAGGCCGCGTGTCTTTGGTCGGCGATGCCGCGCATGTCATGCCGCCGATGGGCGGCTTCGGCGGCAATACCGGCGTTCAGGACGCGCACAATCTCGCCTGGAAGCTGGCGCTGGTGCTCAAGGGACTGGCCGGCCCGGATCTGCTCGCGACCTACAACAGCGAACGGCAGCCGGTCGGCGAACTGGCAATCCAGCAGGCTTACACCCGCTATGTCCTGCGCGTGGTGCCGGAACGCGGCAAGGAAGGGATGCAGCCGCTGGTCGACGATCTCAGCATGGAAATCGGCTATCGCTACCATTCGCCCGCGATCGCCTCCGAGAGCGGAACCGGCGTGGCGCTGTATGAAGACCCGCGGCGCTCACAAGGCATGCCCGGCACACGGGCGCCGCATGTGCCGCTTCAGCGCGGTGGCGCGCGGATTTCGACGCTTGATCTGTTCGGCAAGAATTTCTGCGTGCTGGCCGCGTCGAACGGCGTCGGTTATTGCGACGCCGCCCGAGACGCCGCGGCGGACCTTGGACTCCCCTTGGACGCCTATCGCGTAGCTGGAGGCGAAAATATCAGCGATCCCGACGGTCGTTTTGCTGATGCGTATGGTCTATCAGATTCGGGCGCTGTCATCGTTCGGCCTGACGGTTTCGTTGCCTGGCGCGCCAAAGACGCACGACACGCTTCATCAGCAACGGTGAGCGCGGTGCTGCGCTCTCTCCTATGCCGGAGCGAGCAAGCGCAGGCCTCGGTCGCCGCCGGCTGATCCGCTTTGCAGCAAAGCCGATTTCGGCGTCACGTGCCGGTAAAAGCCGGCTTGCGCTTTTCCATGAAGGCGGTGCGGCCCTCGGTGTAGTCGCGGCTCTTGAAGCACGCCTCCACCATCTCGGTCATGCGCGCAGGATTGCGCTCGGTCTCGTCCTTGAGCGCTTCGGCGACCGCGAATTTGACCGCCTTGATGGTGAGCGGCGCGTTGGCGCTGATCATGTCGGTGATGCTCTTCACGGCGCTTTCCAGTTCGGCCGCCGGCACCACGCGATTGACGAGCCCCATGGCGTAAGCTTCCTGCGCGTCGAACTGGCGCGCGGTGTAAAAAATCTCCTTGGCATAGGACGGCCCGACGACATCGACCAGCCGCTTGAGACCGGCATAGCCGTAACCCAATCCAAGCTTCGCCGCCGGAACCGCGAATCTGGAATTGTCCGAGCAGATGCGCAGATCGCAACAGATGGCGAGCGCAAGCCCACCGCCGATGCAATAGCCGCGGATCATCGCGATCGTCGGCTTGGGAAATTCGTAGATGCCGTTGAAAGTCGCGGCGGTCGTTACATCATAGGCGCGGGTGGCTTCGAGCGTGGCGCGCTCGCTGCCAAACTTCGAAATATCGGCGCCCGATACGAAAGCTTTGCCGCCGGCGCCGGTCAGCAC
>JBAUGC010000182.1:0-5056 GCA_049679485.1 Xanthobacteraceae bacterium | reverse complement strand
CCCCTACATCCTCATCAACGAAAAGAAGCTTTCGGCGCTGAATGAGCTGCTTCCGCTCTTGGAAGCCGTCGTGCAGACCGGCAAGCCGCTTCTGATTGTCGCCGAGGACGTGGAAGGCGAAGCGCTTGCCACCCTCGTCGTCAACAAGCTGCGCGGTGGTTTGAAGGTCGCGGCCGTGAAGGCTCCGGGCTTCGGCGATCGCCGCAAGGCCATGCTGCAGGACATCGCAGTCCTGACCGGCGGCCAGGCGATCAGTGAAGATCTCGGCATCAAGCTCGAGAACGTCACGATCGCCATGCTCGGCAAGGCCAAGAAGGTCATGATCGACAAGGAGAACACCACGATCGTCAACGGTGGCGGCAAGAAGGCCGACATCGAGGGCCGCATCTCCCAGATCAAGGCCCAGATCGAGGAGACCACCTCCGACTACGACCGCGAGAAGCTGCAGGAGCGGCTGGCCAAGCTCGCCGGCGGCGTCGCGGTGATCCGCGTCGGCGGCGCCACTGAGGTCGAGGTGAAGGAACGCAAGGATCGCGTCGATGACGCGATGCATGCAACCCGCGCCGCAGTCGAAGAAGGCATCCTGCCGGGAGGCGGCGTCGCGTTGCTGCGCGCCACCGAACAGCTCAAGAAGGTGCGCACCCACAACGAAGACCAGAAGCACGGCGTCGACATCGTGCGCAAGGCGCTGCAGTCTCCGGCTCGTCAGATCGCGACCAACGCCGGTGAAGACGGCTCGGTCATCGTCGGCAAGATCCTGGAGAACTCCAATTACGCTTTCGGCTTCGACGCCCAGGGCGGTGACTACGTCGACATGGTGAAAAAGGGCATCATCGATCCGACCAAGGTCGTGCGCCAGGCTCTGCAGGGCGCGTCCTCGGTCGCCGGCTTGCTCATCACCACCGAAGCGATGGTCGCCGAGCTGCCGAAGAAGAAGGACAGCATGCCGGCCATGCCGCCAGGCGGCGGTGGAATGGATTTCTAAACGAAATCCATTCCAGATCGCCGCGACTTTTTAAAGTGACCGAAGTCGGCACAGCCGACTTCGGTGTGGCGGCGGGATGGACTTCTAACAACATCGCTCAACACAAATCTGAACGAGGGCGCGGCACAAGCCGCGCCCTTTTCTTTTGCGCTCGCCGCTGCGGCGCGGCCCCTACACAAAAAATTAACGACCTCCGTCCGATCATAATCTTGCAATCAGATTACGGGGTCGGACGTGGACGTGCGGGGATATCTGGTTCGCGTCAGTGACGGCGTCACTGACCGTCATACGGTTCTGCTGGCACCTGACATCGAGTTCGCGCGGCAAAAAGCGATGTCGTCCTTTGCCGGCACGAGGTGGCGGGTCAGCGCCGTCGCCGAAATCCCAAAATAACAGCCACTGGCTTCACTGAGCTAAGAAGCACTTCAGACGTCGCCGGGAACGGTCGCGTGTTCGCGCGGCGCGCGGTATTCGGCCGATTGAGATGCGTTCTGCGTCAGCACCTGATCGATGACAAACAGCGGCCGGCGCTTGGTTTCAAGGTAAAGTCGCCCGACATATTCGCCGAGAAGTCCGAACAGAATGAGTTGCGCGGAGCCGAGGATGAGCACGACCGTCAACAGGCTGGTCCAGCCGGTCACCACATGGCCGAGCGCCCAGCTGCCGAAGGTGTAGGCGAGCATCAGCAGACTCAACAGGCCGAGCAGCAGCCCGAGGTAGGACGCCAGCCGCAGCGGCATGATCGAGAACGAGGTCAGCGCGTCGAACGCAAGCCCCATCATCTTGGCGAGCGAGTAGTTGCTCGCGCCCGAATGCCGCGCGGCGCGGTCGTAGGCGAGCGGCACCTGCCGCAGTCCGATCCAGCTCACCATGCCGCGAATGAAACGATGCTGCTCCGGCATGCTGTTAAGGATGTCGAGCACGCGGCGGGTCATCAGCCGGAAATCGCCGGCGTCAACCGGCAAATCGGCGTAGCCGACGCGCCGCATCAGGCGATAAAATAGCGCCGCCGTGCCGCGCTTGAGCATGGACTCGCCCTGCCGCTCACGGCGCAACCCGTAAACCACGTCCGCTTCGGCGCGATCCATCAGCCGCCACATCTCGCCGAGCAGTTCCGGCGGATCCTGCAAATCGGCGTCGATAGTGAGGATGCGGTCGCCGCGGCAGGTGTAGAGACCGGCCGTCATCGCCAGCTGATGACCGTGACGGCGTGACAGATTGACCGCCACCAGATGCGGATCGCGCCGCACCAGATCGGTCATGATCGGCCAGGTCCGATCGCTCGAGCCATCGTTCAACAGGATCAGTTCATAGTCCGGGCCGGCGGTGTCCTGCGCCGCCGCACTCATGCGCCGGTGAAATTCTTCGAGTCCCATCTCTTCGTTGTAGCAGGGCGCAACAATGGAAAGCCGCGGACTGGCGCGCCTGTCGATCGGCACCGGCATCGACGATTCTCCAGAGGCATTCGCAACCGGTTTGCCGTTGCATTGTCAGGTTGCGCTGTCAATCTGATTAGACCCGCTACGGCGGGTCAAGCGGCGGCCCGATCGGACCGGCCAGCCGGTAGACCTGATATTGCTGGATCGGCACGCCGCGGCGTGTCCGCGCCATGGTCGTCACCAGCTCGACCTTTTCAAAGCGCCGTTGAACGAGCGGCAGCTCGTCGCAATTGACGATGCACACATACATCATCGTGCCGGTGAACAGCGCCGGGTCCGGTTTGGGAGAGTTGACCCACCACAGACGTTCGTTGATCTGGGCGACCGGCGGATGCGACGGCAGATAGAACGAAAGCCAGGAGGTCAACCCATAATTTCTTGTCAGCACGATCGGCGCGCCGAGTTTTTGGCGTACGTCGTCTAGTCGGACACCCAATTCCTTCCACCCGGCGCCGAGAGCGCGCGCGGTCGGGTCGACCGCACCCAGAGGAACGATGGCGAACACCGCCTGCAGATAAAGGCAGGCGGCGATAACGAGACCAACCGGCGCCGCGAGCTGGCGCGACCAGCGCGCCATGCTCGCCCAGGCGCCGTCCCATTTGATCAGTTCCGCCGCAACAGCGGCCGCGATCACGAATGCAGCATAGATCGGCTCCGGCCAGTTGCCTTCGACACGCCCGTGGAATGTATGCCAGACGAAATAGAAAACGATCGGCCAGACCATCGCGTTGAGAAGAACGCGCGCGCCGAGCGGCCCGCCCTCGCCTCGCAGCATGGCGATGAGACCCATCACGCCGAGGATGAAGACCGGCGGCGTGGCAAGTCCCATTTGGGTGACGAAGAATTCGCCGAAATAACGCAATGACCATTCGTCAACGACCAGCCGGTGGAATTGGTACAGAACCGAAGCCCAGCCGTGTTGCGCATTCCAGATCAGGGTCGGCGAAAACACCACCAGCGCAAGCACGCCGGCGATGTATGGCCACGGCGTCAACAGCCATTTGCGCTGCTGCGGCACCAGTACCAACCAGATAAGAATGCTGACGGCAAAGAAGATCGTGGTATATTTCGACAGCATACCGATCCCGAACGCCACGCCGATCGCAAGCCACCACGCGGCGCGGCCGGTTTCGGAAAGCTTGACCAGCGTCAACAGCAGAAAGCCTGCTGCCGCGACCACAGCGTTATCGGGTGTGGCAATGATCGATCCCGCTGCCATCACCAGCGTCAGATTGAAATAGAGCGCCGCGGTCGCGCCGACTCTCTCGTCGTGGAAGAGGATTGCGGCTGACCGCCAGATCGCCCAGCTTGCCGGCAGCGCAAGGAGCACGTTGAACACGCGGACGCCAAATTCGGTGTTGCCGAACAGCTCGGTACCGAGCCTGATCAGAATTGGATTGACCGGCGGATGACTGTAGTAACCGCCGGCAATATGCTTCGACCAAACCCAGTAGAGGCTTTCGTCAAAGCTCAGCGGCGTCAGCGCCGCGCAAACGAGACGCACGGCGACGAGAACAAGGATCGTCACAACGACCGCAGCCTCGTAGCGCCGCTCCGGCAAAGTGGTGGCGCCTAACGCAACCAATTCGGTGTCCTTCTATCGGATGGCGGGGTGTTCGGTTGGTTCCAACCGGCGGGAAAGCTTCATAGCAGGGCGAGCGAACACGCGCCATCAAGGCGGATCATCACGTATGGTTCCGCTGCCCCGGTTCTGGAGGTCGAATCGTTCTTGTTGGGAATCACCCCGGTCAGCCGCTTTCCAAAAATTTAACCACGTCGGGCCTCGACGGTGTCGGGACAGCCGTTGGCCTGAAGCCGGATGCAGAGCGTTACGTCTTTGATTTGACTGAAGAATATTTGCGAGCGCCCCGAGCCTGCCCAGATTTAGCCGACTTGTTTCCGGCCGCTGTTGTACTTCGGCTACAGTGTTTCGCTGATCAATCCGTTAGATTGCCGCGCGAGTGAGAATTCGACAAAGTTGAAAGGGACTTCCATGAAGCGGTTAGTGCTGGCAGTTGTGTTGAGCGTTGGCGCCGGGTCCGCCGCGCTGGCAGCCGATCTCCCACCGCCGATGGCGCCGCCGCCGCGGGCTCCAGCGACCTACGTTCCGGCTCCGATTCCTTATTACAACTGGAGCGGCTTCTATATCGGCGGCAATGTTGGCGCCGCCTTTAGTAGCTCCAGCACCTTCTCGGATTCGATTGGAAGTGTCTTTAACAGCACGACTAGCAACCAATTCCTCGGCGGTGGCCAGGTTGGCGTTAATTGGGAGTTCGGGCCGGGCGTCGTGATCGGCGCCGAGGCCGACTTCGATTGGCTGCCCAATAGCCAAAACACCCTTACGGCGACGGCGCCAGGTGGTGCTATCGCGACTGCGACCATCAACAGCCGCTGGCTGACACTGGCCGATGCCAAGCTCGGTTATGCGTGGGATCGTCTCCTTGTTTACGGCAAGGGCGGCGGCGCTTTCGTCGGTGCGAGCAATTCTAGCGGAACTGTCGGTGGGGCCACGGGCGTTGGCATTTCCGGCCCTTCTACCAATTCGGGCTGGAACGCGGGCGTCGGTCTTGAATACGCGTTTTGGGGCGGCTGGTCGGCAAAAGCCGAATATGATTACGTCCGGCTGAGCAGC
>JBAUGC010000181.1:0-6306 GCA_049679485.1 Xanthobacteraceae bacterium | reverse complement strand
GCATTTCCGCTACGGCCGCGACGTCGTGCCAGAAACAATCTACCCGTTGATGGACGACTTCTATCGCGACCTCGGCGAGAGCTATCGCAAGGTGGTGCGCGCTTTCGCCGACGCCGGTTGTCGCTATCTGCAGCTCGACGAGGTCAATCTCGCATATTTGTGCGATCCGTCGTTGCGCGCGCACATCACGGCGCGCGGCGACGATCCGGCGACGCTGCCGAAAATCTATGCCGACATGATCAACGCGGCGATCTCCGATATCCCCGCCGACATGACCATCACCATGCATCTGTGCCGCGGCAATTTTCGCTCAAGCTTCGCTGCCAGCGGTGGATACGAGCCGGTCGCCGAAGTGCTGTTCAACGCCATCAAGGTGCACGGCTACTTTATGGAATACGACAGCGACCGCGCCGGCGGCTTCGAGCCGCTGCGCTTCGTGCCGAAGGACAAAACCGTCGTGCTCGGGCTTGTCACCAGCAAAGCCGGAGCGCTGGAAGGCCGTGACGAGATCAAACGCCGGATCGAGCAGGCGGCGAAGTTCGCGCCGCTCGATCAGTTGTGCCTGTCGCCGCAGTGTGGATTTGCTTCAACGGAGGAAGGCAACGTACTCACTGAGGACGAACAGTGGGCGAAGCTGCGCATGATTGTCGAGATCGCCAAGAAAGTGTGGGGAAAATGACGCAACGAACCGAACCGCCATTCCGTGCCGACCATGTCGGCAGCCTGCTGCGGCCTGCGGCCTTGAAGGAGGCGCGCGAGCGCCGCGCTAAAGGCGAAATCACGGCTGACGCGCTCAAGGCAGTGGAAGACCGGGCGATCGAGGACATCATCAAAAAGCAGGAAGCGGTCGGCCTGCAAGCGATCAGCGACGGCGAATTCCGCCGCTCGTGGTGGCATCTCGATTTCCTGTGGGGCCTCGATGGTGTCGAACGCTACGTCATGGGCACCGGCATCGCGTTCGCCGCGGTTACCACCCGCAATGAGGGCGTGCGCGTCACCGGCAAGATCGGGTTTTCCGGCCATCCGATGCTGGAACACTTCAAGTTCCTCAAAGCGCATACCGGCCGGACGCCGAAGATGACCATCCCGGCGCCGTCCGCGCTCTATGGTCGCCCGGTACCGACGCCGATCGACAAGAGCATTTACCCGAACCTCGATACGTTCTTCGCCGATCTCGGCCAGGCTTACAAAAAGGCGGTGCGTGCGTTTGCCGACGCCGGCTGCCGCTACATCCAGCTCGACGAAGTGTTTATCGCCATGCTGTGCGACCCGAAATATTGTCAGCAGATGCGCGATCGCGGCGATGACCCCGATTATTTGGGCGGCGTTTACGCTGACCTCATCAACGAGGCGATGTCGGATATCCCGGCCGACATGACGGTGACGATGCATCTATGCCGCGGCAACTACAAATCGACCTTCATGGGCAGCGGCGGTTACGATGCGATGCAGGAGGTTCTGTTCGACCGCATCAAAGTGCACGGCTACTTCATGGAGTACGACTCCGCCCGCGCCGGCGGATTCGAACCGCTGCGGCGGCTGAAAAGGGATCGTCTCGCGGTGCTCGGATTGGTGACAACAAAGACCGGGACGCTCGAGAGCAAAGATGCAATCAAACGCCGCATTGAGGAAGCGGCGAAGTTCACTGACCTCGATCAGCTCTGTCTGTCGCCGCAATGCGGCTTCGCTTCGACCGAAGAAGGCAATACGCTTGCCGAAGAAGACCAATGGGCGAAGCTTAGGATGATCGTCGAAGTCGCCAAGGAGGTCTGGGGGTAGTCTCATGCCAGGCGTAGTCGAGGGCAAAGTCGCCATCGTGACCGGCGCCGGCCGCGGCATCGGCCGTGCCATCGCGCTGCTGATGGCGGAGGAGGGCGCCCGCGTCGTGGTCTGCGACATTGGCGCAAGCCTTGAAGGCGCCGGCACTGACGAAGGGCCGGCCCACACCGTGGTCGAGGAGATCAAAAAGACCGGCGGTAGGGCGATCGCCTCGACGCTGTCGATCAGTGAGCCGGCGAATGGCGACAAGATCGTGCAGGTGGCGCTCGACGCTTTCGGCCGCGTCGATATTCTCGTCAACAATGCCGGCATTCTGCGCGATCGCATTTTTCATCGGATGAGCTGGTCCGACTGGTCGGATGTGATCAACGTCCACCTCAACGGCAGTTTCATCATGAGCCGCGCCTGCGCGACGGCGTTCCGCGAGCAGAAGGGCGGCAGCTACGTGCACATGACTTCGACCTCGGGGCTGATCGGCAACTTCGGCCAGGCCAACTACATGGCGGCGAAGCTCGGCATTCTCGGGCTGTCGCGCGGCATTGCGCTCGACATGGCACGCTTTAACGTGCGCTCGAATTGCGTGTCGCCGTTCGGCTGGACGCGGATGGTGCAATCGATCCCTGCCGAGACCGAAGACGAAAAAGCGCGCGTTGCCCGCGCCGCCCAAGTCACGCCCGAAAAAGTGGCGCCGCTGGTGGTCTATCTGGCGTCGGACAAGGCCGACGGCATCACCGGCCAGATTCTTTCGGCGCGCAACAACGAAATCTATCTGTTCAACCAGAACCGGCCAATCCGCACGCTGCACCGTTCCGACGGCTGGACACCGCAAAAGCTAGCCGATCAGCTTAAAAGCGCGTTCGCCACGTCGTTCACGCCGCTTGAACGATCGCCCGAAGTATTCTCGTGGGATCCGGTGTGAGATGACGATCGTCTACGACAAGCTGATGGCGCTCGATCTCGCGCCCGCAGAGCAGACTTACGACACCAAGGACTGCATGCTCTACGCGCTCGGCGTTGGTCTCGGCCACGATCCAATGAACGAGGAGGAACTCGCGTTCGTTTACGAGAAGAACCTGAAAGTATTGCCGACCATGGCCACCGTGCTCGCTCACAGCGGCTCGCTGGCGCGAAACCCGCACAGCGGCATCGACTGGGTGATGGTGGTCAACGGGGAGCAGGGCTTTACGCTGGAACGCCCGCTGGCCGGTGAGGGCGTGCTGATCGGCCGAACCCGGATCGTTGAAGTCATCGACAAAGGCGCGGGCAAGGGCGCGCTGCTTTTGACCGAACGCAAGATCACCGAGAAGGCGACGGGTGCGCAGATCGGCACGGTGACGCAGACGATCTTCTGCCGCGGCGATGGCGGCTTCGGCGGTCCGCCGCGGCAATCGCCGCCGATCCATCCGATCCCTTCACGTGCCCCGGATGCGGTGTGTGATTTCGGTACCCGGTCGGAAATGGCGCTGATCTACCGCTTGAGCGGCGACTACAATCCGCTGCACGCCGATCCCGCGGCGGCGAAGGCCGCCGGTTACGACCGGCCGATCCTGCACGGGTTGGGCACATTTGGAGTTTCCGGTCACGCGCTCCTGAAAACCATGTGCGGTTACGATCCCGCTCGGCTCAAGTCGTTCGCCTGCCGGTTTTCAGCTCCCGTTTTTCCGGGCGAAACCATCCGCACCGAGATGTGGCGCGATGGCGCAGTCGTGAGTTTTCGCGCCCGCGTGGTCGAGCGCGATGTGGTTGCCATCAACCACGGCCGCGCCGAGGTGACGTCGTGAACGAAGCCGCCGACCTCGCACCGATCCGCGAGGCGGTGCGGTCGCTGTGCGCGAATTTTCCAGGCGAATACTGGCGGCGGCTCGATCGCGAGCGTGCGTACCCGGAAGAATTCGTCGCAGCATTGACCAAGGCCGGCTTCCTCGCTGCGCTCATACCCGAGGCATACGGCGGCAGCGGGCTCTCCATGACGGCGGCCGCAGCAATCATGGAGGAAATCCAGGCTGCCGGCTGCAACGGCGCCGGCTGTCACGCGCAGATGTACACCATGGGAACGGTGCTGCGGCACGGCAGCGCCGAGCAGAAGAACCGCTATCTGCCGGGCATTGCGCGCGGCGAACTCCGGCTGCAGGCGTTCGGCGTCACCGAGCCGACCTCCGGGACCGATACGCTCAGTCTGCGCACCACGGCGACGCGCGACGGCGACAGCTACGTCGTCAACGGCCAGAAAATCTGGACCTCGCGGGCGGAATATTCCGATCTCATGCTGCTCCTCGCCCGCACCACGCCGCGCGAGCAGGCGAAGTCGCGTACTGCCGGACTTTCTGTGTTCCTGCTCGACATGCGCGCGGTGAAGGGCAACGGACTGACCATCCGGCCGATCCGCACCATGATGAATCACGCCACCACCGAAGTCTTTTTTGAGAACATCCGGATACCGGCCGACAATCTGATCGGCGTCGAAGGCGAGGGCTTCCGCTACATCCTGTCCGGCATGAATGCCGAGCGTATTCTTATCGCCGCCGAATGCATCGGCGATGCCAAATGGTTCATCGACAAGGCCGCGTCCTATGCGCGCGAGCGCGTGGTGTTCGGCCGGCCGATTGGCCAGAACCAGGGCGTGCAGTTCCCGATCGCGCGGTCCTACATCGACATGCGCGCCGCTGAGTTGATGGTGCGCGAGGCGGCGGCGCTTTACGAGGCCGGGAAAGATTGCGGCGCGGAGGCGAATATGGCGAAGCATCTCGCCGCTGAAGCCTCGTGGGCGGCCGCCGACATGTGCCTGCAGACGCATGGCGGGTTCGGCTTCGCCGAGGAATTCGACATCGAGCGCAAGTTCCGCGAAACCAGGCTTTATACGGTGGCGCCGATCTCTACCAATCTCGTACTCTCGTACATCGCCGAGCACGTGCTGGGCTTGCCGCGATCGTATTAAGCGTCATGGCCGGGCTTGTCCCGGCCATCTCGAATCGAGAAACTCAGCGTGTGCGGCAGTTCTATGTTTACATCCTCGCCAGTCGACCCGGTGGCGCACTCTATGTTGGCGTCACGAATAATCTGGTGCGTCGCGTATATGAGCATAAAAAGAAAATCGCCGACGGTCACACAAAGCGGTATGGAATTGATCGTCTCGTGCATTTCGAGATCTACGAAACGGCGTATCAGGCGATTCAGCGTGAGAAAAATATCAAGCACTGGCCGCGAGTTTGGAAGACGCGACTTATTGCGAGAGAAAATGACACCTGGCGCGATTTGTATGATGATATTGCGCAGCCCTAGCCGACTTGTCGGGATCGCCGGGACAAGCCCGGCGATGACGCGTCAGCGTTTGCCGAGCGACGCATGACCCTTCCGCTCTCCGGCCTTCTGGTCGTGTCGCTTGAGCAGGCCGTCGCTGCGCCGATGTGCACCTGCCGGCTTGCAGATGCCGGCGCCCGCGTCATCAAGATCGAGCGGCCCGAGGGCGATTTCGGCCGTTATTACGACGGCTTTGCGCACGGTGAGTGCAGCTATTTCGTCTGGCTCAACCGCGGCAAGGAATCGGTGGTGCTCGATCTCGGCAAGACCGAAGACAAGGCGCTGCTCGAAGCCATGCTCAAGCGCGCCGATATTTTCGTGCAGAATTTGAAACCGGGCACGATCGGCAAGCTTGGCTTTCCGATTGCGCGGCTGCGGCGCGACTATCCGCGGCTCATTTGTTGCTCGATCTCCGGCTTTGGCGAGAGCGGTCCTTTCGCGAAACGAAAGGCCTACGATCTGTTGATTCAAGCGGAAGTTGGCCTCGCGTCCATCACCGGCACGACAGAGCCGTCGCGCGTCGGCGTATCGGTGGTCGATGTTTCAACCGGAATGAACGCCTACGAGGCGATACTCGAAGCTTTGCTGGCGCGGCAGCGGACCGGCGAAGGCGCCGAACTCTCGGTGTCCATGTTCGACTCGATCGCCGACTGGATGACCGTCCCGCTGATGCAACAAGAAGCGGGCAAGCCACCGCAACGCGTCGGACTCACACACTCAGCCATCGCGCCTTACGGCGCATTCCCGACGCGCGACGCCGCGCAAATCCTCATCGGCATTCAGAATGACCGCGAATGGCGTGTGCTGGCGGAAAAAGTCCTCGGCGCTGCCGAGCTCGCCGCCGATCCCGACTTTGCCACCAATCTCGCTCGGGTGGGGCGGCGCGACGAGACCGACGGTAAGGTTGCCGCCATCACCCGCACCCTTGATGCCGAACAGCTGATGGAAAAGCTCGCCGCGGCCGACATTGCGTTCGCGCGTATCAACGACGTGGCCGGGCTGGCGCGCCATCCGCATCTGCGCCGCATCACCGTCGGGACGCCGAGCGGCCCGGTCTCGTACCCGGCGCCTGCCGAATACCACGCCTCAACATCGAGGCACTATGGTCCGGTGCCAGCGCTCGGCGAACATACTATGAAGGCCCGCGCCGAATTCCTGCCGTCGCCGGTCACAGCAAAATAGCCAACGGAGAAATGCGATGGACATCGGCTTTATTGGTCTCGGCAATAT
>JBAUGC010000180.1:0-4553 GCA_049679485.1 Xanthobacteraceae bacterium | reverse complement strand
GCATAGTGCCCGCGCTGGTCGCGGGCATTTGCGTTTTTAAGCCTCAACGCTGGGCAGTTCGCCCTTTGGCGCGCGCGGATGGCGCTGGCACCGCCCCGGTTGTCGCTGCCGCGGGCCGCGTCTTGGGCGGTGCAGCAGACAGTGGTGCGGCAGGTGCTGCCGCCGGCGCGGGCGGGAGCGCGCTTGCGTCCGGGTAACGCGTCTGCACGTCGCGCAGGAAGCCTTCGAGCGTATCGACGGAAGCTGCGGCATGGGCGATGTTGCGGAATTCGGCTCCGCTGGTGCCGAGCGGTGCGGAAACGATCTCGAAGTCGCGCGCATCCGGTGTCTGCGCCATCTTCGCCGCGTACTTCTCGCGGAAGCGGCTTAATCCCAGGGCATCTTCGCCCAGCGCATACCCGGTGGCGGCGCGCAAAATGTCCGCGCGTTCGATCTCGTTCAAAGGCTGCCACTCTTTCCAGCGCTCGCCGTAATACAGCTCGATTTGCTCCGCTGACGTACCCCAGCGGCGCGCCGCCCACAAAATGTCGGAGCGCAGCCTGATGGCTTCGCGACCTTCGATATGGGCAATGACTTCGAGCGCCAGATCGTGGCGCCCAAGGTCTGAAAGGGCACGCGCCTCGAGAAGCAGGCGCTGATTGCGCAGTTCGTTGGCGAGGTCGCCGGTGCGGGTTCCCCGCAGCGTCGCCAGCGCACGATCAGGCTTGCGGTTCATCAGATAAATGACCGCGAGCCGGGTCGCGACCTGCGCACGCGCTGCGCCCTGGAGCCGGCGATCAACCTGGTATTGCAACAGCTCGGCAGCCTGATCGAGCAGATCCACCGACACCAGGCGGTCGGCGAGTCGCCGGATTATCTCGTCGCCGCGGGGGCCTATCGGCGTCAGTTCGCGAAAGTCGTAGAACAGTGCAAGCGCGTCGATGGCAGGAAGGCCGTCACCTTTGCCGGTGAGAAACAGCGCCTCGAAGGTGGCCGCCGCTTCGTCCTGGATACGCCGGGTCAGGTCGGAATTGGGACGCGCCGCCATGGCACTGCGCATGACGTAGAATGCGTCGCGGTAGCGCCCTTCCTCGGTATAGAGCCGCGCCAGGATTTGCAGTGCTTCCACTTCGGTTTCGTCGCCGCGCCAGATCGTGGTCAGGGTTTCGAGTTGGGAGATGACATCCTCGCGCTTAAGATCGCCGAGCGCGTAGCGCAGCGCGACCGCGCGCAGTTTGCCTTGGGCCGCGGCGGGACGATCCCAGGAATCTGCCGCCGTCTGATAGGCCGCGAGCGCATCCTCTTTGCGCCCCATGCCCTCGGATAGTCGTCCGATCAGCACCGACATCGCCGGCTGCAGCTCGCGCGGTAATCCGATCGTCTCGAGGTCGTTGAGCTGGTCGGCGGCGGCGGAAAAATCCCCCACCTCGATTGCGGCGCGCATCTCGTCCTCGAGCGCGGTGCGTTGCAGCTCGATCGGGAGTGTCGTGATCGCCGCTTCGACGTTCTTGAAGTTGTCGCGGGCCTGCGCCCACTTGCCCTGGCATGAATAAGCGAGCGCGCGCCAAAGCAACGCGTCGTGCTGATCGCCGATCGAGGGCGCGGAAAGATCCTTGAGCGCGTCGTCGGGCCTGTTCATCATGACTTCGGTGACGGCGCGAAGTACGCTCGCTGTGATATCACCGGTTGCCTGATGATCTTTCGACAATGCAACGTCGAGCACGCCTTTAGCCTCGGGATACATGTCGCGCGCGATGTAAAAGCGCGCGAGGTCTAGCTCGGGCAACAAGCGCTTGCCAGCTGGCGCGGCCGATGCCGCGTCAATGAGGTGCGCTTGCCGTTCGGTGTAAGTCGACTCCCGGTCAAATCCCCAGAGCTGCGAATCGAACATCACCGGCCGCAATCCACTGCCGCGCAGCACATTATGCAGCGAGCTTGAAAGCGTCAGGCCGCCGGGCCGCGCAATAACGACCTTGTCGGGCGCGATTTCCACATTCACGTCATCGGCGATCGGCTCGACCACCACGCCCAGGGTCGAAGCAAGTACGCGGAACTCGACGAAGTCCTGCTCGTTGATGAACCCGCGCGCCGGCGCGAAGCCCGTGACCACCAAAACATCATCGCCGGCGTCCGGATCGCGGATGCGATGCCGCTGGTGCGGCTCCTCGAACGGAATGGTAGCGCTCGCACGATTGGGACCGATCATGTTGCGAGCGAGTTCGAGCGGGCGGGTACGGGCAAAAACGCTGTCTGCGATGGTTATGGTCCATCCTGCTCCTTCCGACGCGATGCTCGACAGATGCGGACGATCAAGCCGGAGGCGTACGACGGCGGCGTCGGCCGTGTTGAAGAACTCGGCTGAGCGGATGGTGCGGCTCACCTCGCCGTCCAGGGCAGAAAGATCAATCTGGGATTTCGCATCGAACACGATCCACAATGTATCGGCACGATTGAAAACCGCGGCAGCCGTGGGTTTGCTAAAGGGAAATGACAATTTCAGGTTGGCGCCTTCTCGCGACAGCTCCACCGCAAGGCCCCGCCCCGACTTACCGTGCGGCGGCGCGGCGTCGCCCGAACTGCCGGGAGTGGCCGACACCTCAAGCGCTTTCGGCTCCGCCGCGGCTGGAGCGCGCGCGGCGCCATTTGCCTCCTGCGGAACAGGCTTTGCTTCGTGGGGTGCAACGTCGACCGCGGGCGATTGACCGGCTGCTGCCGCGGCGGGAACAGGCTTCGGCTCCTGCGGAACAGGCTTCGGTTCCGTCGGCGCAACGGCCGCCGCGGGTGAGTGGGCGGCTGCTCCGGCGGCGGGAACAGGCTTTGCCTCCTGCGCAGATGCTATCGCAGGCGCGTTTGGTCGCGGCGAGGCGTCAGGGGAAACGGGAGTCGCAGACATTGGCGGAGGCTGCGCCGCAATGGTTGCCGGCGCAGCGACCTGTGGTTTTTCTGCCAACGCAGCCGCGGCTGTTGCGACAGCGCGCGAAGGCGCTCCCTCAGCCGGGGCCATATCGGATGGGTCGGTTTCCAGCGCCCGGCTCGGCCGCGATTTTCGCAAGCCCTCCCGTTGCGCGTTCGGCTTTGGCTCGGTGTTGACAACATCGACATCGTAGCTCTTGCCATCGCGGAAGGTGCGGACATCGACCTTGGAAAGGAAGCTGAAGCGGACCAGTGTGGAATCCTGCTCGACCTCGGCATTGATCGACGCGACGGAAGCCGGCAGCGATGCTTCGGCGTCGGCAAGATCAAACACGATCGGGGCATCGAAAGTCAGCGTCAGTCGGTCCTTGGCGCGATCGGCCGCAACCGAGGTCTGATCCGACACATCGAAGACATAGCGCATAAAGGTCGGCTGGCTAGCGACATGCACGCGGACCGGCGCTGGCTTCTTCGCCACCGCGCTTTGATGCGCGCGGCGCTCCAGCCGCTCGGCCTCGCGCGCGAGGCGCGCTAGCTCCTCGACAACATCCTGCGGCAATCCAGGCGGAGCCCCGCTCCAGGTGTCCGGCAACAAATCGACAAAAAGCTTTCCGGCCGCGGTGATCGAATGGACTTTTACTTTACGCGCCACCGCCATCCGCACGGCCCGGCCGTCGGGATCACGCCGCGCCGCACTGATGTAATCAGGCGCCTGCGCCGCCAGTCGACCGATACCCGTCATGGTCGGCTGGGAAAAACTTACGATCAAAACGTTGCCGGCGAGGCGCGCGGTGGCGTCGATATCATCCCCGATAGCGAAAATAAGCCGGGCATAGCCGCCGCTGACGTCCACCGTGACGTCACCTTTCGCTGGTTCGGCCACCAACGGCGACACGACAGCAAACGCTATGGCGAAAACGGCGAGGCCGAGCGCAAACGCCCTTGGAATGGTGCGACCGCACGCCATACTTGAACTCGACCGACGCAACATAAACGAAGACAGACACGCCTTTTGCGGCGTGATGCCGGCGCGCGACGCCGGCCGGAGCATAAAGGTAAGCCCCCGCGTTTAACGCTTGATTAACGGCTTTTCCAATGATTCCAGGAGGTTATGGGAAATAACGGCATACGGCTAACCGTTATGGGTGGGGCTGATCGCTGTGCGCCGTTCGCGCCGCTCCCCGAACAATTGCCGCTGGACAACGTTGCTTCGGCACAAACTTCCGTTTCCTCAAAGGGATGCCTTTATCTCATCTCAGGTTCGTCGAAATACGCGCCTGCACCATATCCGCCGAGGTCAGGGAAATCGTAAATGGGGTACCGCGCTTGCGCGGTACCATGTACATGCATGCGCCGTGCACCCTCGGACAGTCAATCATGCTCGCCGCCTATCCGTCCCATCGTGCCGAAGGCACATCGCTCAAGAATGCGGCTTGGGTCGACCTCCTCGATCCCACCGAGGCCGAGCGGTCTGCATTCGAGCAGGCCTTTGGACTGCACGTGCCGACCAAAGAGCAGATTGTCGAAATCGAAACGACCAGCCGACTCCGGATCGAGAACGATGCCCTCTACCTGACTGCACCGCTCATCTTTGTGGCGGAGAGCGGAGCTTGGATCGTAGTGCCGACCGGGTTTGTGCTCGCCAAGGAAGTGCTCCTGAC